>DCIZ01000107.1 GCA_002317305.1 Campylobacter sp. UBA1713 | reverse complement strand
TAAATTCCCGTTTTCAAAACCTTTTGAAGCGTGTTTATCTGAATTTGACAAGGCGTGGCGTCTATGCCAGTCAAACGCTTACAAAGTCGCGCGACATTTTTTGTTTCTGAAAAAAGCGAACAAAAGACCTTGTCCCGCAAAGTGAAATGAACTTCGTCCATTAAAAACCTCTCTTTTTTGAATTTGTAACCATTTTAGCCAAATTTGGCTTTATGCAAGGTTAAAATTTTTTCATTTTCAAACTACACTAAACCAAATTCACACTACCTAAAAATGCTCCTCACACTTTTGTTTCGCTCCACGCTCTCGCCGCTTTTTACGCCCGTTTTGCTAAACCACTCGCCGTCTTGCTTTGTGTGCGGAATCACGAGAATTTCGCTACTTAAATTTGTGTTAAACCGCGCTAACTCCTCTTCGTTTAGGTTAAATTTAGCCAGCACTCTCTCTAAACTCTCATTTTTTCGTTCATATAAAAACCCACGCCTGTTAAACGCCCAAAACCGCAGGTCAAATTCACGTACAAGCTCCTTTGGCACATATACAAAATACTCATATGGCGGCGTAAAGTCAAATTTGAGTTGGGGATTTAGCAGTCGCAAGTCGCCTAGCCCGATGCCCAAAATGTGCGCTATCTCGCCTAGTGCTGTAGAAGGCGGCGTTTTTACTTCGGCAAAATCTTTCGTCTCTAAACTGGTGTAGTAAAGCTCGCTAAAACGCCCCATCTTTGACGCGGCTGCTGCTGTTACTATTTTGTAAATGTAGTGCTTTGCCTCGTCAGAGAGGTAGTCTGAGCGCAAAAGCGTCTCCACGTCCCGCTTGCCGCCAGATTTGTTTATGGCGTTAGCCACACACGTGCGTCCGCAGTTGTAAGCCAAGATAGCCAAATACCAGCTCCCAAAACGCTCTTTTAGGTCAAAAAGCAGCCGCAAAGCCGCCTCTGTCGAGCGCACAGGGTCGCGTCTTTCGTCTGTAAATTCGTCTATTTTAAGTCCATATTCACGCCCAGTTCTTAAAGTAAACTGCCAAATCCCAGCCGCTTTTGTCGGCGAAGTAGCCGTAACGTCCAGGTTGCTCTCTATGAGCGCGAGGTAGAGCATGGAGTCGGGCAAGTTTTTTTGGACGGCGAGCTCTTTTAAGATGCTAAAAAAGGCAAACTGACGCTCTATGACCCGCGAGTATTCGCTATTTTTTAACGCCAAAACGTTTTTGTCAGCCAAAAGCGAATTTGCCGATTCTACTATGTTTAGCTCACGAAAAACCTCTTTGTAGCTTGCGTTTTGACTCTCCACGCCCGCACCACTCAAATTTGACAAAAGCCACAAAACTAAAAAAAACTTTCTCATATGGCAAAGAGTCTCTGGGCGTTTTGTGTCGTGAGTGTGCGGACTTCTTTTTCGTCTAACGAAAGCAGTTCTGCCATCTTTTTTGCCACCAAAGCAGTGCGCGCTGGCTCGTTTCTAGTGCCACGAAACGGCTCTGGCGTGAGGTAGGGCGCGTCTGTTTCTAGCACGAGTTTGTCGCGTGGAATTTGTGGCAAAATGGCGACTAGACTTTTGGCGTTTTTAAAGGTCAAAACGCCGCCGATGCCGTAAAAAAAGGTGTCCGAAAGCCCGAGCAAAAGCGGCGAGGCGTTAAAGCAGTGAAGCACGCCGCCGCGCGTTAGCTCGCTTTTTCGGCGGTTTAGAATCTCAAAAGCATCTTCGTTTGCGTCCCTAATGTGCACGATGAGCGGTTTTTTAAATTTGACTGCTAGTGAAATTTGCGCCTCAAAGATGCGTTTTTGTTCGGCTTTTTCAGCATCGTCGGGCTTTCGGTAGTAGTCCAGTCCGCACTCGCCGATGGCAACGCACTTTTCGTGTGTGGCGTAACGCTCGAAAATTTTTTCGTCAAAACTAGAGAGGTTGTAAGGGTGAGCGCCTACGGCGAAGTAGACGCCTGCGTTTTTTTCAGCTATTTGCACGGCTCGCGGCAAGTCTGCTGTGTCAGCACCTGCGATGATCATCTTTTTTACGCCGTTGTCGTGGGCGTTTTGGACGACTTGCGAAAGGTCGCTGTCGTAACATGTGTCGTCTAGGTGGCAGTGTGTGTCGATTATCATTTTTTTTCCTTTTGTTTTTTGTTTTGTGGTCGCAGTTGTAGCGACTTCTGCAAAAAGGGGGTCGCAGGGGCAACGCCCCCGCCCACCGTCCCGCCGCCGTTTTTTGAGATTTGTCGAAAAAGAAAACGGTGGCGGGACTATAAAAAAGCGTTAGCTTTTTACCAAAATTTGCTCTACCTAAATTTTGATGCAAATAATCACTTTCACATCTTTTTCAAATTTCCCGTGTAGAGAAATTTGCTTTTTGTGAGTTTTATGTCGCTCAGTTTTACGGTGGTGAGAATTTGGCGAATGTTCTCGACTGCTTCGCGTTTTTTCGCCTCTATCTGTGCTTTTGCCTTTGGCGACATGGCGTGGGCGTTGTGCGTTTCGTAGCGGCAAAAGTGCTCGTAAAATTCGCTCGCTTCGTTAAGCCGTGCAAAAATTTCAGCTATCTCGCCCTTTACGTGAGCGCGTGCGATGTTGCCTTGTAACTCGTCATACTGCTCATCAATGTGCGAAAAAATGGCACGAAAAACCTCCAAGTCGCCACTAATGAGTCGCACAAGCGAAAAGGAAGGCGCAAAGCGAAACTCCGTTTCGTCGATGGTAAGGACGACATCACGCGAGGGCTCTTGCTGGCTTTTTTGCTCTTTTCGGACGTAGAGTGAATTTGCGGTTTTTTTTGTGTTTTGTGTGTTTTGTTCGTTTTGTGTGTTTTGCAAATTTGCCTTTTGCGTTTGTTTTTCGGCAAGATTTTTGCTTTGTGGCTTTTGTTTTTTAGACAAAACACGCACGAAAAACCAAAAAACAGCAACGGCAAAGATGAGCGTCATAACATTTTCTACCATTTTTTGCTTTCTCCTTAAATTTAAAGCTTGATTTTACTTAAATTTAAATAAAATTAACGTAAATTCCTAAGGAGAAAAAGATGAAAATTCGAATTTTTTACGAAGACACAGACGTAGGTGGAATCGTATATCACGCAAACTACATAAAGTTTTGCGAGCGAGCAAGGAGCGAGGCTAGTTTTCGGCTGGGAGCTGACATTTTTAGCGAAAAAGGGTGTTTTGTGGTAACGGGCATCGAGTGCAAATTTGTCCGTCCAGCACGACTTGGCGATGTGGTCGAGGTGCGAACAAAACTAGCGTGGGCGAGGGCAGCAAGTGCGGCTTTTACGCAAGAAATTTGGCGTGTGGGGAGGCTGGGCGAGGCGTGCGTGGAAGTGGGCGAAGCGGGCAGCGAGCTACTTTTTAGCGGAGTTTTTAAAGAGGCGTTTTTGAGCTACGGGCGACCGAGCAAATTTGACGAGGAGGCGGAGGCTTTGATGGGTAAATTTGACGAGTGGGTGTATTGATTCGGAAAACATAGTTCGGAGTGCGTTCAGAATGCAGAATGCAGAATGCAGAATGCAGAATGCAGAATGCAGAATGCAGATTTTGCGATTCTACAGAATCGTCAAATTCATGAAAAAGCAAATTTACAAAATTCCGCTTTCTGTTTTCCGAACGGGGTCGCAGGGGCTTGCCCCCGCCCGCCCGTCCCTCGCC
>DCIZ01000044.1:13861-18846 GCA_002317305.1 Campylobacter sp. UBA1713 | reverse complement strand
AAACATTTTTGCTTCGCAAAAAGCGCTTCGCTTGTTTTCAGGAGATTTTTTTCTTAAAATGAGGAGAATACTGTCGTATTTGACGAATTTTAAGGTAAAAATATACGAAAACAAATGCGAAAGCAAGCCACTCAAATTTAGTTAAGTAGTTTTTAGAGATGCCCTAAAAAAGGAAAAACATGAAAAAGTTTTTAGTTGGGCTTGTCGCTTGTATGGTGGCGTTATGTGTTTTTGGTTGTGGCAGTGGCGAAAAAAGTGCCACGAGTGCTACAAAAGTGCTAAAGGTCGGCACAAACGCTGAATTTCCACCTTTTGAGTTTGTGGACAGCAAAAATGTCATCACAGGCTTTGACATAGAGCTCATAAACGAGCTAGCAAAACGAAGTGGCGTAAAGGTCGAGTTTGTAAATATGAATTTTGACGCCATCATTCCAGCCATCAAATTTGGCAAGATTGACGCTGCCATTAGCGGCATTAGCGCTACACCAGAGCGAAGAGAAGCCATAGATTTTAGCGACTCTTACTACACGACAGAAAATGTCTTTATCCGAAAAAAAGGCAACAACGCCATAAAAGATAGAGAAAGTTTAGTCGGCAAAAAAGTCGCCGTTTTGCTAGGTAGCGTGCAAGAGATGGCGGGCAAAAACGTAACGGGCGCAGTGCTTTTAGCAGCTGACAGCGTAACGGCAAACGTGCTTGCAGTCAAGAGCGGACGTGCTGAAGCTGCCATCTTAGACAGCTCGATAGCCTATGGTTTCATAAAACAAAACGATGACATAGAGGCGTTTTTAAGTGAGCCTGACGGCAGTGATGGCTTTGCTATAGCCTTTGACAAAGGGAAACAAACAGAGCTAATAGCTAAATTTAACGCGGCACTAAAAGCGATGAAAGAGGACGGTAGCTACGCAAAACTCATAAAAAGATATGATTTAAAATAATTCGTCAAATTTGAAAAAGCGAAAACGATTCTGAGGGTGGCTTGACTGCCCGAAGAATCGCCTTTAAGCGAGTAGAATCGTCAAATTTACAAATTTGTAGATGCCCAAATTTTACCCACTAAGCACTCTTTTATATTTAGCTTTAAGTGTTTAGTAGGTAAAATAACTTTACTTTTACTTTAAGGATCAAGATATATGAAGAGATTTTTGCAAATTTGGAACAGCTGGACGGGAACGCTCATTTTCGTTTTGATATTTATCTTTTTTGTGGCACAAGCTTTTGTCATTCCGAGCGGGTCGATGAAAAACACGCTTTTGGTCGGGGATTTTTTGTTTGTAAAAAAATTTAGCTACGGCATTCCACAGCCGACTATTCCGTTTTTAGAAATTCCTGTTTTGCCAGACTTTAACGGCGACGGGCACATTGTGGTAGGCGATGGTCCAAAACATGGCGATGTGGTCGTATTTCGTAACCCAAACGATCTAAAACAATACTACGTAAAACGTATGTTTGCAAAAGATGGCGACGAGGTTATATTTGCACCAAAAGCTATGTTTTTACGGCTAAGTGGAGGCGACGAGGCGACTAAAAAATTTGCAAGCGAAAATGGTGGCAAACTCGTCAGCCTAAATGGCGAAATTTGGATCTTAGAGCCTTATGAATTTCCCGGCATAAACTACGAAGGGCGTGAAAACCGCGACAACCTTAACGCAAAAAGCGATGTAGACGGATTTTCAGTCGGTATTTGGTATTATACACAAGGCAAATTTGCCATGCAACCACTTCACGTTCGTGAATTTGGCGGAGATGGACGAGACAACGCCTTTTACTTCAAAGTGCCAAAAGGCGAATATTTCATGGTTGGCGACAACAGAGAAGATAGCCTTGATAGCAGATTCTGGGGTAGCATTCCCTACAAGCTTGTCATTGGCAAGCCGTGGTTTGTCTACTTTAGCTGGGACAAAAACCACAAAGTTCGGTGGGAGCGCATCGGACGTTTTGCCGACACGCTACAAAACGAAAAACGCTTTGTTTATAAACAAGACTGACAAACGGCGAGAGAATAACAAAACAAGTCTAAAACAAAAAGAGAGAACAAAAGATGCATATAAATAAAATTTTTCTAGCGAGCGACCACGGTGGCTTTGTAGCAAAAGAATTTTGCAAAAGTTTAGTAGGCAAATTTGAGTGCGAAATAGTCGATCTAGGCTGTTTTGACGAGGAGAGTGTAGACTACCCAGACTACGCCCAAAAGCTAGGCGAACGCATCACAAGCGCTGAACACAACGCCGAAATAGGCGTTTTTGGCATCCTTGTTTGTGGCACAGGCATCGGCATTAGCATCGCAGCAAACCGCTTTGAAGCCGTCAGAGCTGCACTTTGTCATGACGCAACTACAGCGCGCCTTGCCAGAGAGCACAACAACGCAAATGTGCTAGCTTTTGGTGGGCGAGTTGTGGGGCGAGCAGTCATAGAAGAGATGGTGGCGACCTTTTTTTCGACAGAGTTTGCAGGCGGACGCCATACAAAACGCGTAGGCAAGATAAATAACAAATAAAAGGATTTTTTGGTGGAACGGTATTTTTCAAGCAAAATTCGAGATGTAGCAAATTTTCCAAAAGAAGGCATCGTTTTTAAAGACATTACGACACTTCTAAACGACCGCGTTGCGTTTTCGCGACTACTTTCACACTTTGAGTGCGAGCTTCTGCCGCTAAAAGCCGACTTTGTGGTGGGCATAGAGAGTCGCGGTTTTGTGCTAGGCGCGCCGCTAGCTGACAGACTTGGCATCGGTTTTGTGCCTGTTAGAAAACCGGGCAAACTCCCGCACGAAACGTTAAGCAAAAGCTACAAACTAGAATACGGCACAGATGAGATCCAAATTCACAAAGATGCATTTTGTGGCGTTAAAAACGCACGAGTCATAGTGGTAGACGACTTGCTAGCAACCGGCGGAACGGCGAAAGCGGCGTGTGAGCTGGTAACAGAACTTGGTGCTAGCGTAGTCAAAAGCTGCTTTTTAATAGAGCTCGTAGCACTTGGTGGCGCAGAAAAAATTCGCGAATTTGGCGAGATTCTCAGCATCATAAAGGCGTAGTCATGGAAGAGTTGTTTCGAAATTTTTTGCTAGATCACAAAGACTTTGCGTATCCTATCATCTTTTTTTGGTGCATTTTGGAGGGCGAGCTGGCGCTCATTTTGGGCGGAATTTTCGCTCACGATGGACATGTAAATTTGGGACTCATCATATTTGTTGCAGGGCTTGGTGGCTTTGTCGGCGACCAAATTTACTTCTACATAGGTCGGTTTAACAAAAGGCTGATTCAAAACAAGCTAAAAACGCAGCGGCGTAAATTTGCCCTTGCGCATCTTTTGCTAAAAAGGCATGGCGGCTGGATCATCTTTGTTCAGCGCTACATGTATGGTTTTCGCACCGTCATTCCGATGAGCATCGGGCTTACACGCTACAACGCAAAAAAATTCGCACTCATAAACCTCATTTCAGCGTGGGTTTGGGCTGCCATCACCATCTTACTGGCGTGGTATTTTGGCAACCACATATACAAATTTGTCGGCTGGATAGGACGGCACTGGTATTTGGCGATTCCTATTATCTTGACTTTTTTGGGCACGCTTCTCTACGGATTCAAGCGACTCGAAAAGCACATCTTACATGAGCGGTCAAAACGCTAATTTTAAATATTGGAGAAAAAAATGAAAATAAAACGTGTTTTAGTCAAATTTAGCGGCGAAGCCCTTGCGGGCAAAAACGGCTTTGGGATAGACAGCGACATCTTGCGATTCATCGGCACGCAGATAAAAGAGCTCGCAGCAAGTGGCGTAGAAGTCGGCATCGTCATCGGCGGCGGCAACATCATTCGTGGCGTTAGTGCTTCGCAAGGCGGCATCATAAAACGCACAAGTGGCGACCACATGGGAATGCTAGCAACCGTCATAAACGCCATCGCTATGCGTGAAGCACTCGAGCACTTGGGGCTAGATGTGCGAGTGCAAAGTGCCATCAAAATGGAAGCCATTTGCGAAACTTTCATACTTGGGCGCGCCGACCGCCACCTCGAAAAAGGACGCATCGTTATATTTGCTGCAGGCACGGGCAACCCGTTTTTTACCACCGACACGGCGGCGACTTTGCGTGCTGTTGAGATAGGCGCAGACGCCATCATAAAAGCGACAAAAGTAAACGGCGTCTATGACAAAGACCCGAAAAAATTTGCCGATGCGGTGCTACTAAATGAGCTAACTTACGATGCAGCACTAAAAGACGACATAAAAGTCATGGACGATACTGCCATAGCACTCGCAAAAGACAACAAACTTCCTATCATCGTTTGCAACATGTTTGAGGCGGGTAACCTAAACAAGATAGTAAATGGCGATATGAGCATGTGTTCGATAGTTCGGTAAATACAGAGTGCGGAGTGCGGAAAGCGGAATTTGTAAAATTCACTTTTTCTTAAAATTTAACAAATTTCCACACTCAACACTCAAAAAAAGCAGTGGCGGGAAAGAAAAAAGCGAAGCTTTTTACCAAAATTTACTTTATCTAAGTAACAAAATCGACAAAATTTAAACACAAAGGAAAGAGATGAGACTTGAAGAAGTTGGCGCAAAGGCGCTAAAAATACTCGGCGATGACAGATATAAACTAGCCATCATGGTGGCAAAACGTGCAAACCAGCTCACAAACGGCGCACGCCCTCTTTGTGAACTACCAGAAAAAAACATGAAACCGACAGATATAGCGCTCATTGAGATAGCTGAAGGGAAAATTTCGTTTAATGGATTTGCAAATTTAAAATAGAAGCTATTACGAGTGTGTAAATTTGGTAAAAAGCTAACGCTTTTTTTGTGGTCCCGCCGCCGTTTTTCTTTTTCGCAAAGCTCAAAAGAAAAACGGCGGCGGGACGGGAGACGGGGGCAAGCCCCTGCGACCCCCTTAAGTGCACCTCTAAAAAACCATTTAAGTAAATTTGGTGGCTTGCTTTTTCGTTTGTTTTTGCATATTTTTACCTTAAAATTCGTCA
>DCIZ01000044.1:8435-13791 GCA_002317305.1 Campylobacter sp. UBA1713 | reverse complement strand
AACTGGTTTTTAGAGATGCCATTAAGTGCACCTCTAAAAACCATTTAAGTAAATTTGGTGGCTTGCTTTTTCGTTAGAGGTGCCCTTTATATTTTAAACACTCCAAACCAAAAAAACCAAACAACACAACACAACAAAAAAAAGAGGAACACATGAGGCTTGATTATGAGGAAAAACTAGAAACTTTGTTAGAAGAGGTGCTAGAAGTAAAGACTATAGAAGGTGCAAAAGATGTGCTATACAGCGTAACCAAGCCCACAGGAATCTTGCTAAAAGCGGTGGATTTTTGCATCTCTAGCCACGAAGGGCAGTTTAGAAAGAGTGGCGAGCCTTACGCCATTCACCCTATTTTGGTCTGTGCTTTTGTCGCACACATGGGCGGCGACGAGGCGATGCTTTTGGCAGCTTTGCTTCACGATGTGGTAGAGGACACAGAGTGCACCGAAGAGGAGATAAAATTTGAATTTGGCGAAGAGGTTATGTTTTTGGTAAGAGGTCTTACAAAGATCGCCGCCGTGCGTGCTAGCGAGCTAGTTAGCTCAGAGTCAAACGAAAAACTCGCCGCTTCAGCACTCTCGTTTCGCAAAATGCTACTAGTTAGCATAGAAGATGTCCGTGTGCTTGTAGTAAAGCTTTGCGACCGCCTACACAACATGCTTACACTCGGCGCACTTCGCCCTGACAAACAAAAACGCATCGCCGAAGAGACGCTCATGGTTTATGCACCCATCGCACATAGGCTAGGCATTAGCCAGATAAAAAACCTACTCGAAGACATGAGCTTTCGCTACGCCATGCCCGAAGAATACGCAAAAATAGACGATTTTTTAAACGAATTTTCACAGCAACTCTCGCTAAAAATAAGCGCTTTTAGCCAAAAAGTCGCTGACAAGCTAGAACAAAACGGCTTTGAAGAGGGCTCATTTGAGATCCAAAAACGTGTAAAACATCGCTACTCTATATACTTAAAGATGCAGCGAAAGGGCGTCGGGCTAGACGAAGTGCTTGACCTGCTAGCCATTCGCATCCTCGTGCCGAGCGCTCAAGAGTGCTACATAGCATTGGGCGTGCTACACACAAATTTTAACCCACTCATAGCGCGGTTTAAAGACTACATAGCACTACCAAAACAAAACGGCTACCAGACGATTCACACGACCATCTTTGACTCAAAGACCATCATCGAGGCGCAAATTCGCACCTTTGACATGCACAAAACCGCCGAATACGGTGTAGCGGCACACTGGAAATATAAACACTCAAATTTGGTTTCACCGAATTTGTCGTGGCTTAGCGACATAAAAGAGCGAGATGACAGCGGCACAAATGTCGAAGATCTCTACCAACTAGCAAAAGAGAGTCTCTACGTCGAGGACATAGCCGTCTACTCGCCAAAAGGCGGCGTTTTTACCTTGCCGCGAGGCGCAACAGCACTTGACTACGCCTACGAAATTCACAGCGAAGTCGGCTTACACGCAAAAGAAGCCTACGTGAATCGCATAAAAGTCCCGCTACTCACAGAGCTAAAAAACGGCGACATAGTAAAGATAGTAACAGGCGACGAGACACGCATCCGTGCTAGCTGGCTAGAGAACGTAAAAACGGGCAAGGCAAAGGCGACCATAAGAGAGTATTGTCGTGCTAAAGTAAAAGAGATAAACTCAAAAGTAGCCTACAAAATTTTGTGTGGCATCTTTAGTGCAAACGAAAGGCAGGTAAAAGAGTGGGTAGAAGTGGAAAACCTCACCAAAAAGATAGCCAAAATAGCGACAGATTCGGTCTTTTTGACAGATGTCTCAAACATCATAAAAAAACACGCAAAAGGAATTTTTAACTTTAACACATATGAGATAAAAAAACAAAAATTCGACAACATCGTGGTATATTCAAACCACAAGATAAACGCAGTCGAATTTGACTACTGCTGCAACTCAAAACGAGGCGATGACATCATAGCTTTTCGTAGCGCTCACAACGTTTGCGTGCACAACAAGCTTTGCGAGCGGGCGGGCGAGCTGATGGAAAAAGAGGAGATGATATTTGTCAAATGGACACGAAACGCGCCACTTCGTTACAGGCTCATCATTAGCATCGAAAACAGGCGTGGAAGTCTAGCGGAGCTTTTGACGTTTATTAGTAAGCTTGGCGCTGACCTCGTTACCATAAAACTAGACGAGGACGAAGACTTAGGACTAGCGGACTTTTTTGAGATGACCATAGAGATAAACGAAAACCTCAACAGCGAGGAGATAAAAAGAAAGATAGAAGCCAAATTTAACGTAGCCGAATTTAAGTCGCTAGCTGACGCTTACGCGTAAAAACATTAGAAAAAAGGCGTTAAAAGTGCCAAAAATTTAAATTTAGGAGATTTTGATGAATTTAGACGAGATTATGAAAGAGGTTAGACGTGGCGTTGCCGAAGTGATAGGCTTTGAACAAATTCAAGAGATGATTCGCAAATACTACGAAACGGGCGAGCACTTTTACGTAAAATTAGGCGCTGACCCGACAGCTGCTGACCTTCACTTTGGGCACACAGTAGTCCTAAACAAGATGGCACTGCTACAAAAACACGGCGCCATCGTGCAGTTTTTAGTGGGCGACTTCACAGCAAAGATAGGCGACCCAACAGGCAAAAGCGCCACACGAAAGATGCTAGATGACGAGACCATAAGAGCAAACGCAAAGACCTACACAGAGCAAGTTTTTAAGATCTTAGACCGCGAAAAGACAGAGATTCTCTACAACTCGTCGTGGCTAAAAGAGCTGGGTGCTGCTGGACTAATAGCACTTGCCTCTACCTTTAACGTGGCGCGCATGCTAGAAAGAGATGACTTTACAAAACGCTACAAAGCGCAAACACCCATCGCCATAAGCGAATTTTTGTATCCACTTTTACAGGGCTATGACAGCGTAGTGATGAAGTGCGACATAGAATTTGGCGGGACTGACCAAAAATTTAACCTACTCATGGGACGCACGTTGCAACGCACCTACAACACAGGCAAAGAGCAAGCGGTGGTGATGATGCCGCTACTTGTCGGGCTAGACGGCGTGCACAAGATGAGCAAAAGTCTAGGCAACTACATAGGCGTAACAGACGAGCCGTCAAATATGTTTGGCAAGGTGCTAAGCATTAGCGATGAGCTAATGTGGACATGGTTTGAGCTTTTAAGCACAAAGAGTGAAAGCGAAGTGGAGGCTTTGAAAGCCGGACATCCAAAAGCGGCAAAAGAGGCGCTGGCGTGCGAGCTGGTGGCAAGGTACCATGGCGAAGCGGCAGCAGTAGCAGCACTCAAAGAGTTTCAAAATGTCCACGGAGGCGGCGGCGTGCCTAGCGAGCTTGAGAGCTTTTCGGTAAGCGTGGGCGCGTGGCTGCCAGAGGTGTTAAGCTCATGCGGACTAGTAGGCTCAAATAGCGAAGCGCGCCGAAACATAAAGGCAAACGCCGTTAGCATCGATGGCGTAAAGGTTACAGACGAGCAGTTTAAATTTGAAAAAGGCGAATTTGTCGTGCAAGTAGGCAAGAAAAAATTCATAAAAGTAGTCGTGGCGTAAATTCTGAAAACTGTAACCGCAAATTCCGCATTCCGCATTCTGTAAGGAGAAAATATGCCAAATTTTATATGTCAAAATGTTCGCGAACTAAATTTGCCTTTTGAGCGTGATGGCGTGCGGTTTTGCTACGAAGTGGCAAGCGGTAACGAGCGTTTGGTGGCGTGTGAGTGCGGTGGCGAGGAGTTTTTTATAATTATAAAAACACGCCAAATGGAGCAAAAAAACAAAACCACAAAAGGCACAAAGTCAAATTTAAAAAGAGAAAAAAACGAGAGTAGCGGGCGCGAAGTTTTAGACGTTTTGCAAAACGAAACGCAAAATGAAACGAAAAAAAACGAAAAAACCGCCCTACTTTGTCAAGACGAAAAGGCAAATTTGTCTAGCACACAAAACACACAAGCCAGCTTCACCGTAAAAGCCGACAAACTCTCTCGCCCTTCTAGCCTAGCACTGCTACAAAAAACGCTAGAAGTGTTCAAAAACGAATTTTGTAGCGGCATCGTCAGCCAAGCCTACGCCGTTAAGCCTTCAAAAGAGGCGAAAAAACTGCCGTTTGTTTTTGGAGAAAACGAGATAGAAACGCTTTTTGAAATGTGCCGCACAAACTACGAAAAAGTCTTTGTGGAGGTTGGTTTTGGAAGTGGTAGGCACTTGCTTTTCCAAGCCGCACAAAACCCAAAAACGCTTGTCATAGGGCTAGAGGTCTACGTGCCTGCGCTCGAGCAAGTCTCTAACCTAGCTGTCGCAAAAGGGCTAAAAAACGTGGCACTTTTTGGCGTAGATGCGCGGCTTTTTTTAGCTATGACGCCGTCAAATTTGGTTGAACGCATCTTTTTGCACTTTCCTGTGCCGTGGCTAAAAAGCGAAAAGCGGCGTGTGGTGAGTGCCGACTTTGTGCGTGAGTGCGAGCGAGTTTTGGCGCTAGGCGGGCGGTTTGAGCTACGAACTGACGAGAGAGAGTATGCTGAATTTACCACGCAAAAACTGCTTGATTTGGCTAGTGCTGACGTGCAAATTTACAAAAACAGAGCGCTTTCTGTTACGAGCAAATATGAAGCGCGCTGGACTAAACAACAAAAGGACATTTACGATGTGATTTTTAGTTGCGGTGCGGTTTCGGCTGAAGTTTTTAGTGGCGTGGCTGGCGGTGGCGAGTGTGCGTTTGAGTTTGGGCGTGTGGAGTTTGACGGCGGTGGCGGTGGCGTTTGTGGCAGTAACGTTTGTGGCGAGCGTGCGTTTTTTAGGGGTGAAGATTTTTTCGTGCATTTTGAACGGGCGTTTGGTGATGGTTTTTGTGGTGATTCAAATTTGAGTTGTGGCGGTTTTGACAAATTTGACAAGTGTAAAAGAGTGCTTTTGCGTGTGAGTTTTGGCGGATTCTACCGCCCGGAACACGTTTACATTTTGTTAGAACGTGGCTTTGAGGGCGAAAACGGTGGCGAAAGCAAAAAATGGCACGCAAAATACCTAAAAACGCCACTAAAAACGGCAGAAAATTTCAAAGCTCACGCAAAAATTTGCGAGATTCTGAAAGATGAATTTATCATAAAAAGTTAAATTTTTAAACCAAAATCGTCAAACGAAACGCCGTCATTGCGTGCGAAGAATCCCCTAAAATTTTTTTGGGGTGTGGTTAAATTCATCAAAATTCAAAAAAAGCTAAAAAAAAACGCCGTCATTCTGAGGGAGGCAAGCCGACCGAAGAATCCCCTGAAATTTGATGGGGGTAGAGTCTACAAATTTGCTTTTTTGTGAATTTCAGAGATTCTACTCACTCGCCAGGCGGGGGATTCTTCGG
>DCIZ01000044.1:8291-8417 GCA_002317305.1 Campylobacter sp. UBA1713 | reverse complement strand
GGCTTTCGCCCTCAGAATGACGGCGGTACCAGAAAACGGAATACGGAAAGCAGAAAACGGAATTTGTGAAAATTTGCTTTTTCGTGAATTTGACGATTCTTTGCCCTTGCCAGGCGGGGGATTCTT
>DCIZ01000044.1:0-8270 GCA_002317305.1 Campylobacter sp. UBA1713 | reverse complement strand
GGCTTTCGCCCTCAGAATGACGGCGTTGGTTTTAGCTTTTTTGTATAACAGCAAATTTCCGCACTCTGTTTTCTGCATTCTGAACGCATTTTGCATTCTGTATAAAGGTAAAAAAATGAGTAAAAAGATGGAAAACTACCTACCGCACAGTGGCGATATGGTTTTTGTAGATGGAATTTTAGAATTCGGTGAAGATTTTGTGCGAACTTTTACGTGTGTGGAGGCAGAAAATGCCTTTTTGCGAGACGCAAACTTTGAGGCGTTTGGGCTTGTGGAGGTGATGGCACAGACGCTTGGCGTTTTTCGTGCCTTAAAAGACCCAAAACAGAGCGACAAACTGGGCTTTTTACTAGGCGTTCGTGAATTTGTTTGCGAAAGAGAGAATTTTGCGGTAGGCACGCGCTTTGAGACCACCGCACAAGTTAGTCTAATGGACGAAGCAAGCGGGCTGGGAGTCTACGACTGCGAGGTTTTTGTGGAGGGCAAACGTGCGGCAAGCGCGAAAATTTCTACGTTAAATAAACCAGAGTAAACTAGAGCGTGGATTATAAGTAGAATGCGGAATTTTGCAAATTTACTTTTATGTAAATTTGTATAAATTCGACTTTTTGCCCTAGCCAGTCAGCAAATTCTTCAGCGGGCTTAAACTCGCTCCTCACAACTTCACAAATTCTACACTTCACATCACATGTAAAAATTTGTAACAAAGTTAAAAAGCATTTGTTTTTTAAGCAAAATAAAAGAAATAAAATGAGATAATTTAACTTTCATTTTGTTAAAATTAAAATAAGGATATATTATGAGAAAATTTTTAGGTTTTTGTTTGCTTTTGTTGGTGAGTTTGGCAGAGGCTAAAAACGGCTTTTTTGTTGGTGTAGAGGGCGACTTTGTTAGCTCAAAAATCCAGTTTGAGTATACAAAATACACAACAACAACAAGAACTACTAGCAGTTACTTGTCATACACAACAACAAACTATAAAGACTACACAAGCGAACTTTCGTCTAACGAATTTAACGGCGTTATAAAGATAGGTGGCGACCTAAGCGTAAACAGGCTATATTTGGCAATGGGCAAGGGCTTTTTAGGAAACGATGGTGGACTAAAATGGACAAGCACGGAGTATTATTTTGGTTATGACGTGCGTGCAAAAATTCAAAAATGGCGCATCATTACAGGCATCATGACAGGCGTTTATAAACTAGACTTAAAAAACGCCATCTATAAATTTGACGACTACGGCGTTTTGCTTGGTGCAAAGGTGGGCGTAGGATATGAGTTTGACAATCATCATGCCATTGAAGCTGGCTATAAGATAAAAGCTATGCTTATGGGTATATCGGGAAATAACGTATACACTGACGAAAACACGCGTTACTCGGATTTTGAATATACTGCTACAAGTTCAGGCTTATTTGTAGGATACTCATATAGATTCTAAAAAACAAAAAAAAGGAGGAAAAAAATGATCCGCTTTTTACACACGGGCGACATTCACGCCAGCAAAGCCAGAGCTGACGAGATGGTGCGGCTTTTTGACTTTTTTGTGAGCGAGGTAAAAACTCGCCAAATAGACGCCGTTTTAATCTGTGGCGACTTTTGGGATAGTGCGGTCGTAAACAACGCCGAGTTTGCAAAAGTCATTTTGTCAGTCTCAAATTTAGTAAAAGTCGTGCCCGTTTACATGATTTACGGCACGCCGTCTCACGACATAGGCGCGTCTCTTGAAATTTTCGCACAGATGGGCGCAAATGTGGCTATCAAACCGCAAATTTGGCGTTTTGAAAAAAGTGGCGACAAAAGCGAAGCGGTAGATTTGCTCGCTGTGCCAGAACCTAGACGAAGTGAATTTGTGGCAAAAACAGCTAGCGAGACAGACAAAAAGATTCGAAACCACCTTGTCAAGACGTTTGAGAGTTTTGCAAAAAGAAAAAACGCAAAGCCCGCACTGGTGATGTTTCACGGCGAAATCAGTGGCGTTAGCATGCAAAACGGCGTTTGTCTAGACTCTGCTACACAACTTACAAAAGACGTTTACAGCCTTGTTTCACCGCTATATGTCGCAGCGGCTCACATTCACAAACCGCAAAATATAGACAAAGTCGTGCGTTATTGTGGCGCGCCTGTGCCGTGCAATTTTGGTGAAACACATAAGCCTACTTACACGCTTGTGGAGGTGGAAAACGGCAAAGCAAATTTTAGCGAAGTGGCGTTGCCTTTTTGTCAAAACGTGGTTTTTGAGTGCGATGAGAGTGGCTTAAGTGAGCTTTTTGGGCGCGATTTGGCTGGTTTTAACGTAAAGGTAAAACTCTCGCTTAGTGCCGTAAAAAGAAAAACTTTTCAGCTACAAAAAGAGAGTTTTAAACTAAAAGAGGCTACAAAAGCAGAAAATCTACAAATTCAAATTTTGCCGTTAAAAGAAAATTTAGTGCGTTTAAAAGATCTTTCAAAAGTTTTTTCTATGAGCGAAAAGCTAAAAATTTACGCAAAAGAAAATGGCTTTAAGTTAACTAACGGCATGCTGGAAAAAAGTGCAACGCTTGAATCCGAGCTACTAACGAGCGAGCGCTACCCGACGCATGAGTTTGAGCTGGTGTCGATGTCGCTACGAGGAGCAAAGGGGCTACGTGGTGGCGGAAAAGAGGAGATTTTTATAGATTTTACCAAATTTGAAGATGGCGTTTTGGGAGTGCTGGGTAAAAACGGCACGGGCAAATCAACGCTAATAGAAAACATGCATCCTTTTACCTGCCTGCTCTCTCGAAACAAAGCGCTTTTGAACCACTTTTACCTAAAAGATAGCCACAGAATCGTAACTTTTAGAGACGAAAACGGCAGGCTTTACAAATTTACGATGCAGCTAACCGCGCACAGAGAGACTGGTGTTGGGAGGTATTTTGCCGAAACTTCAGACGACGGTGGAGCGAGTTGGCAGGCGGTTAAAGCGTGCGATGGAAACAAAGATAGTTACGATGCCTATGTAAAAGAGACGTTTGGCGAGCTTTCGATGTATCTTCGGACAGCTTTTTTTACAACAGAAAAAAACAAAGAGCACAAAGATTTGGCAGATTTGTCAAAAAATGAAAAAATTCAGTTTATGTCGGAGCTTTTGGGGAGCGAGCGCATCGGCGATATGCACGAGGCAGTAAAGGAGCGGCTGAAATTTTTAGATAAAGAAATTTCGAAATTCGAAAATGCAGAGAGTGAAGTGGCGAAGCTAGAGGTAAATTTGACAACGTGTGTCGTAGAAAAAAATGAGCTAAAAAAGAGGTTTGAGAGTGTAAAGAGTGAAATTTTTTCTGTCGAGAAAGAGCTAGAAAGTGCTAGAAAGTCGGAGCGCGAATTTAGCGCTAAATTTGCAAAATATGATGAAAAATATGGCGAGAGAGATGTGGGAAGAATCAAAAAAGCGTGCGAAAAACGTGTGGCGGATGTAAAAAAACAGCTGAAAATTTTACACGAAAAGAGAGAGAAAAACGAATTTTTTTTAAAGTATAAAAGTGAGGTTGAAAAATATCAAACAAATCTTGAAAAAAAAGAAAGATTAAATGATGAGCGTGTTGTTGTGCTGGAAAATTTGGAAAAACTAAATTTTGAGTTGTCAAAAATAGAAAAAGAGCGCGGTAACGCAAAATCAAAATACGAAAAACTTCTTTCAGATGCGGAAAAAATGAGTGTTAAAATTCAAAACTTAGAGGAGAAAATTTTTGAAAGTAGTCAAAAGTGTCCGACTTGTGGTGCAAAGCTAAGTGAAGAGAAGCAAAACGAATTTGCTGCTAATAATGAAAAGCTGAAAAAAGAGGCTGAAACTCTGAAAAAATCGCAAAAAAAGCTGGAAAAAGATGCTGAAAACGAGAGAGTTAAATTTGTGAATTTTGAGAATGAGCTTAAAAAGGCAGAAGAAAAAGAGGAGCCTTTGCGCGAAAAACGAGAAATTTTAGAGAGTGAGCTGATAGAAACTGATGAGTATTTGGAAAAAAATTCTCAATATAAAACATATTTGGGCTACATTTTTGACGAAAGTATAGCTGAAAGTGTCGAAAAATTTGAAGCGGAGTTAAAAAATGAAGAGGACGTTTTGGAGGAATTAGCTGGATTAAAGAGCGATGACTACGCAACTTTGCTAAAAAAGATTGAAAAGCTTGAAAAAACAAAAAAAGAAAACGAGAAGCAGAAGTTAGAAGGCGTGGCGGCGATGGCAAAACTGGGCGAGCGGGAAGAGACACTGAAAAAACAGCTGAAAACAGAAAAAGAAAAATTTAAAACTTGGCAAGAGTTAAAAAGAGAAAAAGAGGAGTTTGAGGTGCTTAAAAGTGCCTTTTCTGAAAACGGAATTCAAGCACTTGAGCTAGAAGTAGCACTGCCTAGAATCGTGGAGCTGACAAACGAAATTTTAAAAGAAAGCTACGGCGATAAATTTGAAATTCGCATCTCAACAGAAAAAGACAAAGGCAAAAAAGGGGTCGTTAGCGACTTTTCCATCGATGTTTTTAACACAGAAAGCGGGTTTGAAACGCCGCTTAATATGCTCTCAAAAGGCGAAAAAGTGTGGGTTAGCCAAGCTTTGCAGTTTGCTTTTTCCATAGTGCGAGCAGAGAGAACGAACTTTTGCTTTAAGGTGCGGTTTGTAGATGAATCTGACGGCGGGCTAGATGCTGAAGGAAAGCTAAAATATCTAAAAATGATAGATTCTGCGCACAAAAATGGCAAAGCACGTTTGACCGTGCTCATCACGCACTCACAAGAGCTAAAAGAGGTGCTGGGGCAAATTTACGGATTGTAAGTTTATAGGGCATCTCTAACAACCATTTTTGGTTTTTAGAGATGCCCTTAATATTTCATTAAGCATTATTTTAGTAGAATCTGCCTCATTTTAAATTTAGGAAACATTTATGAACTATCAAATAATTTGCCAAATCAAACACAGCCAGAGAGAGAGAGAGAGAGAGTAGCTAGCACTATCGACTCTACTAAACACTCACAGACAAACAATGCACTAACAAACACTACACAAACATATTTTACACTTTTTACATATGCTTTTTTGGCTTCACGCCTATTTTTACGCAAAATTTTATATACAAATTCAAATTTATCTAACTTTTTGACTTTTTTGTCAAATTTACACAAATTCTTTTTACATATTTACACTAAATTTACTTATTATTTATCACGATAATCTACCAACAAAAATTAAGGAACAAAAAATGAACTACAAACTCTTAAATTTAAAAATCTTCGGTGACGAAAGAGGCAAGCTCATTAGCCTAGAAGGCGGAAAAAGCCTGCCTTTTGAGGTCAAACGAGTCTACTGGATATTTGACACATTGCCCGACATTGACAGAGGTTTTCATGCGCACAAAGAGCTAGAACAGGTGGTAGTCGCTATGGACGGAGCGTGCCAGTTTGTGCTAGACGATGGCAAAAGTAGAGAAAAAGTGTGGCTAAACCGCCCAGATGTCGCACTATACATAGGTAAAAACATGTGGAGAGAGATGCGGCACTTCTCCTACGGCTGCAAACTGATGGTGCTGGCAAGCCACCACTACGACGAAAAAGAATACATTAGAAACTATGACGAATTTTTAAAGGCGGTGAGATGATATCAAATTTGAGTGAAGTTTTTTCAAAAACGATAGGCGAAGGGACGAACATTTGGCAATTTTGCGTGGTGCTACAAGGTGCAAAAATAGGCAAAAATTGCAACATTTGCTCGCACTGCTTTGTAGAAAACGAAGTGGTGGTCGGCGACAATGTAACTGTGAAAAATGGCGTATATCTTTACGATGGAGTTGTCATTGAGGACGATGTTTTTGTGGGGCCAAACGCCACGTTTTGCAACGACAAATACCCAAAATCAAAAAACAAAAACTTTAAACTAGAGGGCATCGTTGTCAAAAAAGGCGCTAGCATAGGTGCAAATGCGACCATTTTGCCCGGCGTTGTCATAGGCGAAAACGCCATAGTCGGCGCTGGAAGTGTGGTTACAAAAGATGTTCCAGCGGGCGCAAAAGTTGTCGGCGTTTTTTAAAATCGGCGTGCGTTTTTTTAAAAAAAAGGAAAAAATATGATTAAATTTTTGGATTTAGAAAAAGTAAACAACCGTTTTAGGAGTGAAATGGACGAGAGAATCAAAAACGTCCTAAACAAAGGGTGGTATCTTCAAGGCGAAGAAAACGCCAAATTTGAAGAGAATTTCGCGGCGTTTTGTGGCACAAAGCACTGCATCGGCGTGGCAAACGGGCTTGATGCGCTAAATTTGATCATCCGTGCGTATGGTTTTAAAGATGGCGACGAGGTCATAGTGCCCGCAAACACCTACATAGCTTCGCTTTTAGCCATTTCGCAAAACGGCTGCGTGCCTGTTTTGGTCGAGCCCGAGATGCGAACTTATAACATAGACCCGAGTTTAGTGGAGGCAAACATAACTCCAAAAACAAAAGCCATCATGGTCGTTCATCTCTACGGGCAGGCGGTTGAGATGGAGCAAATTTGGCGAATCGCTGAAAAGCACGGGCTGAAAGTGATAGAGGACTCCGCCCAAGCGCACGGTGCATTTTACAAAAACAAAAGAGCGGGAAATTTGGGCGACGCAAGCGGCTTTTCGTTTTATCCGGGCAAAAATTTAGGCTGCTTAGGAGACGGCGGAGCGGTTACTACAAACGATGACGAGCTAGCAAGCAAAATCCGCGCACTTGCCAACTACGGCAGCCACCAAAAATATTGCCACATTTACAAAGGCGTAAATTCGAGACTGGACGAAATTCAAGCAGCGGTTTTGGACGTAAAGCTAAAATATTTGGACGAAGATAACAAAAAACGACAAAAAATAGCGAAATTTTACCTAGAAAACATTAAAAATGAAAAAATCATCTTGCGTGAGCCTTATGACGAGGCGGCAAATGTTTGGCACATCTTTCCAGTTAGATGCGACTGCCGAGACGAGTTGCAAAAATTTTTGAGTGAAAACGGCGTCCAAACGCTCATTCACTACCCAACACCGCCACACAAACAAAACGCCTACAAAGAACTAGCTGAACTAAATTTGCCTATTACGCAAAGAATCGCAGAGACGATTCTAAGCCTACCCATCTCGCCTGTTTTAAGCGACGAAGAGGTGGAAAAAGTCGTCGAAGTGGTGAATAAATTTACAAATTTATCTTAATAATAAGGAAATAAAAAATGAATAATTATAATAATATGCTTACATTTTGCTGTCTTGGATACAATCATGCTTCTTTTATAAGAAACAATATAGAAGCAATTTGGAAGTCTGGTTATAAAAATATTGAGATTATCGTTGTAGATGATGGAAGCAAAGATGATAGTGCAAAAATTTTAGAAGAGTTGCAAAAAATAAGTCCATATCCGATGAAAATTATCTTGCAAGAAAACACTGGAAATATCGGCTTTAATTTCAACAGAGCATTAAAAATAGCGAACGGCGAATTTGTCCTGATGATGTCTTTAGACGATGTTATATGCTCTAATCAAATTGAAAAATGTATAAATAGATTAATTAACAATAAAAATCTAGCGTTCATTGCTTCATCTAAAGTGTCAGCTATTGACGATAACAACAAACATATTTCGTCCGTTCCAGCGTTAAAATTAGATACTATGATAAATCCAAATGCAGATGATTTATTAGAGCTTGAATACAATGATTTTGGTGCTTTTTATATACAGGGATGTTTTTTCAGAAAAGATATTGTTGCGAATGTTGGTTATTTTGATGAAGATATGATTGGTGACGATATCGTGCTTAGAACAAAAATTTTTAGATATATAAAAAACACGCCAAACTACTCTTTTGAAATTTTAAAAGAACCCATTTGCTATTACAGAAGGCATGATAACAATGTTTCAAATAACAGCACAAGGCAGATGAAAATTGTTGGACAATATTTGCAAAGATACTGGACAAACAGAGAAACTCCTGAAATATTTGCTTTATGGATGATGCATACCATAAAGTATTTAACATTTAAAGAGAGTTTGAATTTGTTTGCGTTTAACGAAAAAACAGCTTCGTTATTGAAAGATGAAAAAATTCAAAAACAATTAATTCATAAGGTAAAAATGGAAAATGGTTGGTTGAGATTTATTTATAAAAAAGAAAAGATTGAAAATAAAAGAGTTATAACGCTTTTTCATTGTTTTAAATTTTCTTTCACAACAAAAACTGCTAGTAGGCTTGTATCTGTATTACAACGAGTAAAAAGAATATTTCGCTAGGCTAGCTGTCGGGCTGTTTGTTAAAATTTAAA
>DCIZ01000019.1 GCA_002317305.1 Campylobacter sp. UBA1713 | reverse complement strand
AGGAAACATTTTTGCTTTGCAAAAAGCGCTTCGCTTGTTTTACAGGAAACATTTTTGCTTTGCAAAAAGCGCTTCGCTTGTTTTAGAGGAAACATTTTTGCTTTGCAAAAAGCGCTTCGCTTGTTGTGGCTTTTTTTGCAAAATGTAAAAACAAAAAAAACACTCAAACAAATCGCCGTCATTCTGATGGAGCGAACGCGACCGAAGAATCCCTCGCCTTTTGAGCGAGTAAAAAGCCAAATTCACAAAAAAGCGAATTTTAACAAATTCCGTTTTCCGTTTTCTGCATTCCGTTTTCTGAATGCAGGGGCAGCGCCCCCGCCCGTCCGTCCCGCCGCCGTTTTTCTTTGAGATTTATCGAAAAGAAAAACGGCGGCGGGACATAAAAAGCGTTAGCTTTTTACCAAAATTTGATATTATAAGCTTGTGAGACAAAGTTGAAATCCAATTTATCGACAAAGGAAAAAAATGAGACTGATTTTGATAGACAGCTTTGGTTTGTTTTTTAGAATGTATTATGCACTTAGCGAGTTACGAAGTGAGAGTGGAAAGCCTAGCGGAATGGTTCAGGGCGTGGCAAATTTCGTGCTAAGCCTCCAAAACGACCACGCCACAGATCTTGTCATCTTCGCACTTGACAGCAAGACAAAGACCTTTCGCTCACAGATGTTAGAGAGCTACAAAACAAACAGAGCGCCTTTGCCAAACGAGTTAAAAGAGCAAATTCCTGTTTGCATCGAGATGATTCAGCAGATGGGTTTTTGCACGGCTGGACTGGACGGCTTTGAGGCGGACGACATCATCGCATCGCTTGTAAAACGCTACCAAAACGAAGTCGAGATAACCATCATCACCACAGACAAAGACCTTCACCAACTCATAAACGACCGCGTAAAAATCTTCAATCCCATAAAAAAAGAGCTCATGGACGAGGCAAAAACGCTAGAGAAATTTGGCGTTTTGCCGAGCCAAATAGGCGACTTTTTGGCACTTTGTGGCGACACAAGCGACAATGTCCCGGGCGTGGACGGCGTGGGCGCAGCGGGCGCAAAAAAGCTTTTAAGCGAATTTGGCACGCTAGAAAATGTGCTAAAAAACATCGCTTTTGTCAAAAACCAAAAGACAAAAACGGCGCTTTTAAACGGCAAAGACGCCGCCACTCTCTCAAAAGAGCTTGTTACTTTGCGTAACGACCTAGCCGTGCCAAATTTAAGCGAAGCGGTTTTTCCGCTTGACCCGCTAACTCGCGTGCGTCAAACTTTGCTAGAATTTTCACTTCACAGGCTGGTTAGCAAAATTCCCGCACCAAAAGTTGCGACCAGTTTTGAGGCAGTTTTGGTAAGAGAAGAGGAGCTTTTGCAGCTCACAGCGGGCATTACGAGCGAAACGCTTGTAGGTTTTGGCGTAAAAACAGCGAGCGAAGAAAACGCAAAAAGCGAATTTGTCGGTTTTAGTTTTTGTTTTAACGAGAAAAAAGCCTACTATGTGGACGTGAGAAATGTCAGTTGTGAGACGGCAAAAACGGCAATTAGGCAAATTTTGAGCGGTTTTTTGGTGGGGCATGACCTAAAATTTGCTTTTGAGGCTTTGGGCGCGCATTTTGGCATTTGTGATTTTGGTGCGAACAAATTTGCCGACACGATGATTCTGGCGTGGCTGGACGACCCGTCTCAAAACACCGCCATCGACAGACTGGCAAAAAAACTCTTTGACCATGAGAGTTTGGACGTGGAGAAGTTTTTAAAGCGTGGCGAGAATTTTGGTGACCTAACAGCGGACACAGCGACTGGACACGCAGCGGAGATGGCGTGGCTGGCTTTGCGTTTTTACCGACATTATGAAAGAAATTTGGACGCAGAGCTTTTGGCGGTGGCTAGAGAGGTAGAGTTTGACTTTTTGCGGCTTTTGTTGCAGGTGGAGTCGCACGGTATAAAGATAGACACACGAAAGTTAAAGTCGCTAAACGTTTGGCTAGAAGGCGAGTGTGAGAGACTTCAAAGCGAGATTCACGCTTTGGCTGGGTGCGAGTTTAACGTAAATTCGCCAAAACAGCTTGGCGAGGTTTTGTTTGAAAAACTAAATTTAAGCGCCAAAAAAAAGACAAAAACAGGGCACAGCACAGACGAAAGCGTTTTGCGTTCGCTGGTAGGCGAGCACGAGATAGCGGCAAAAGTGCTGGAATTTCGCGAGGTTTTTAAGCTCCAAAGCACATACACGCAGCCGCTTTTGGCGCTGGCTTTGCAGGACAAAGAAGCGCGTGTGAGGACGAGGTTTTTGCAGACGGGAACGGCGACGGGCAGGTTAGCGAGCCGAAATCCAAATTTGCAAAACATACCTACACGAAAGCAGCTTGGGCGGCTTGTGCGTGAGGTTTTTGTGAGCGAGGCGGGCTTTTCGCTGGTCTCTGTGGACTATTCGCAGATAGAGCTGAGGCTACTGGCGCATTTTAGCGAGGACGCGGCACTTTGTGCGGCTTTTTTGAGTGGCGAGGACATTCACGCTAGGAGTGCTTTTAACATCTTTGGCGAGTGCGATGAGGCGAAGAGGCGTGTGGCAAAGGCGATAAATTTTGGGCTCATTTACGGCATGGGCGCAACTAGGCTGGCGGAGAGTTTGGGCGTTAGTCGGGTGGAGGCAAAGGGCTACATGGAGCGGTATTTTGCTTCGTTTGCGAGTGTTAAGGGATTTTTGGAGGGCGTGCGAGACGAGGCGGTTAGGAGTGGGCAGACGCGGACTTTGCTGGGGCGAAGGCGGTGTTTTGAGTTTGAGGGCGCTAACGAAGTGGTGCGTTCGATGCTAGAAAGGGAGGCGGTAAATAGCGTTTTTCAAGGCAGCGCGGCTGACCTAATAAAACTAGCGATGCTATCTTCTGTGCGGCTTTGCGAGGCATTTGGCGCGAGGATGCTACTGCAAATTCACGATGAGCTTGTTTTTGAGGTGACAGATTCTGTTGCGGGCGAATTTGGCGAGGCGGTGAAAGCGGCTTTTGAGGGCGTGGCAAAGCTAAAAGTTCCTTTGGTGGCAAACGTGGCGGTGGGTAAAAACTGGGGCGAGCTGAAGTAGATGATGGAAAGCGGAAAGTGGAAAGTGGAGAACTGCGATTTTCTAGAATCGACAAACGAAGTTCCTGTAAAACAAGCGAAGCGCT
>DCIZ01000050.1:8698-10458 GCA_002317305.1 Campylobacter sp. UBA1713 | reverse complement strand
TTTAGTTTTTTTTGCATTTTACATATATTTTTTTTAACACTCTCATTTACTTCCATTAGGGGAATTAGCTCAGCTGGGAGAGCGCCTGTTTTGCACGCAGGAGGTCAGCGGTTCGATCCCGCTATTCTCCACCATGACTATAAGTTAGATTTGCCATCTTTGGTTGGCATTGGTTTGACAGTAGTTAGTGTTGTAGTATAAATTTATTTTCTAAAAGTATTCTATATTAATTAGGTAGATGTTTTTGCTTGTTTCATCTGCTTTTACGCATTTTTGTAAAGGATTGAGAGTTGAGTTTTTTGTCTATTTTGTTCATTCATTTTTGTGCACTCTTAACGCCTGGACCCGACTTTTTCATTGTAACCGCTTATGCACTAAAAACAAATTTAAAAAAGGCTTTGCTGGTGGCACTTGGCGTTAGTTTGGCGATTTGTATTTGGATTATAGCTTCTTTGAGTGGACTAAATTTGATTTTTACAGTGTTTCCAAGCTTACGTATAATCTTAACCATTTTGGGCGGAATTTACCTGTTATATCTAGCTTTTTTGATGTTCAAAAGTCTAAAAAGCCAAAGCGAATTTACGGAACACGGCATATCTAAGAACCCATTTCTAGCTGGGTTTATCACAAACATCGGCAATGTAAAAGCATTGTTTTATTTTGTTAGCATATTTTCGAGCCTGAATTTTAATGCAAATTTGATTACCTTTGTTCTATTATTAACTTTGGAGAGTTTTGTTTATTTTTCACTATTGGCACTTATTTTTTCAAATGTAAAAATTCAAGCTTTCTACACAAAATATCATAAAAAAGTAGATTTTATTTGTAGTGTTATCTTTTTTATGTTTGCAATATTTATATTTATCAATATTTTTAAGGAGTTAATCTAGGGTTAAAGAGTTAAATTTACGGACTTTAAAACAAAGTGATTTTGAATCGCTGTTGTATGGTAAAGCACATTTTTGTTCTTTGGGAAGCGTTTTTAGCAGTGAGATTATCGAAATTTGGAAGCAAAACATTCTTAAACAAGATATTGGCTATTATTACAACGCTCCGCTAATTGCTAGAATTGGTATGGCGTTTTATGAAAGCATTGGCAACAATGAACTTAAAAATGAGTATTATAAAAATGCAAATCGCCACAACGAGAGAGTTAGAGAGATATGTTTTCCATATATTTCGCCTATTGATTTGATCATTTCGCTTTTAGATACCATTTGGAATAAAGGTTGCAAACGAGCGATATTTGAAGGCAATAAAGCTTTCGCAGGTTTAGTGCGCGTTTTGAGCGAAAATTCATCAATCGAGCCACATCAAGACATTTTCAAAAGAGATAGTTTAACCGCTTTTAACGACAATCCAATCAAAGAACAAATCGCATTTAACTGCTTTTTAAGCACGGCTGAAGACGGTGGTGAAATGGAGCTGTGGGACTACAAACCAAGCGATGAAGAATATGTAAAACTCGCACATAAAGACGAAAAATTAAGCTACGGATTAGACAGAAGCAAAGTTGGAGCGCCAACCATGACTTATACACCAAAAATTGGCGAGATAGTTCTTTTTAACGCTGGTTATTTACACGCAGTAAGTCCAGTAAGAAAAGGGCAGAGGCTAACACTTTCAAGCTTTATAGGTGTTGTAGATAAAAGCGACGAGCTTGTGATTTGGAGTTAGTTTTGGCTAATGCATCTCTAAAAACTAGTTTGGCTTGATTTTTTACTAGAAACATCGGCTACGCCGAGCACTTCGCTTGTTTT
>DCIZ01000050.1:6782-8597 GCA_002317305.1 Campylobacter sp. UBA1713 | reverse complement strand
AAAACAAACAAAAAAGCAAGCCACTAAATTTACTTAAATGGTTTTTTAGAGGTGCCCTTAATGCGTATTTTATAAAATTTCGGTAAAATTCAAAAAGCTATTTTTTTAGATTCTACTTCTAAAAACTCGCCCTATGCGTGCAAATGGGTGTGGAAAGCTAAATTTAGGTTTTAGGAATCGCAGGTTCGAATCCTGCTATGGCTTGTCCATATAGCTTAGTTGGCAAAGCACTAAAAATCGTGCTGTGTGAGCACACAAATCTACACGACTGGACTGCTAATCCAGCTTTGATCACCAAAAACCGCTAGTTTGATCAGCTAGCTCCAACTCATGTAAATGTCGCAACCGCCGAGTGCTAAACCTCGTCTAGCCTTGTCGTTAGCTAGATACCGCTACTTTTACATGTTAGCCAAAGCGATTTGATGCTTTAAATTTAAGCTAGAAAATTTGCTTCGCTACTTGTTAAAAGTGGCTCAAAGCCATCGCCGCTATGAAGAGCTGCTTGGTGCTTGCGACTTTTTAAAAAAAAGGACAAAATATGTTTAAAACCATTCACATAAACGCAAACGAGCGAGTGCTTGTTTTTAAAAAAGGCAAATTTACAAAATACCTAAAAGCTGGCAAACACTATTTGTTTAACTCAGATGCATTTTTTCGCTACAATGTAACTGGCGAATTTAAAACTATCGTTCCTGTGGAGATGCTGCTAGAAAACGAGGAGCTAAAAAGCGAGCTAGACATTTACAAAGTCGCCGATAACGAGCTGGGTTTTCTTTATAGAGACGGGAATTTTTCACAGGTTTTGTCGCCCGGCGAATATGCATTTTTTAACGTGCTTTACAAAAATTCCATCGTTAAATTTGACATTTCTAGCACTGAAGTTCCTGAGAATTTTCCAAGATATTTGTTTGACAAAATCGACTCGAAGTATTATAAAAAAGCCACCGTTGAGCCGTGGCAGATAGCGCGACTCTACATAGACAAGAAATTTGTTCGCATGCTAAACAGCGGAATTTACTACTTTTGGAACAACGGCATAGATGTAAAAGTCGACAACATGGAGACGAGGCTGACTAACATTGACATGAACGGGCAAGAGATACTCACGCTTGACAAAATCGCACTTAGGTTAAATTTTTCTTGCGAATACAAAATAGTAGATTTTGAAAATTTCGGCATAAAAATAGTAAATGTAAAAGACAACATCTACTCGGCTATGCAAATAGCACTTCGTGAGTATGTCGGTCGCTATAGCCTCGACGAACTGCTAGAGAATCGTGACAAAATAGGCGACTACGCGTTTGAGCGACTAAAAGAGCGTGAAAGCGACTTTTGTGTGGAGTTTAAAAGCGCGGCTATTAAGGACATCATTTTGCCGGGCGACGTTAAAGATATTTTAAACACAGTCGTTTTAGCACAAAAACGCGCACAAGCAAATGTCATAACTAGACGCGAGGAGACGGCTTCAACGAGAAGTCTTTTAAACACCGCTAGACTAATAGATGAAAACCAAACGCTAGCAAAACTTAAAGAGCTAGAATACATAAAAGAAATTTTTGCAAATGTCAGTCGCATAGAGCTTAACGCAAATAGCGACCTTATCTCTCAACTAACAAAAATCATCACAAACAAACCGCAAAACGGGTGAAATTTTTGTGGCACAAAATGTCCATTATCGAGAATCGTAAATTTGTAATTTGCATTTTGAATGGGTCTAGCTGGGGACAGCCTATGCCCGTCAGCCCAACACAACTTTAAGGGCACCTCTAAAAAACCACTTAATGAATTTGGGTGGCTTGCTTTCGAATTTGTTTT
>DCIZ01000050.1:0-6624 GCA_002317305.1 Campylobacter sp. UBA1713 | reverse complement strand
CTGGTTTTTAGAGATGCCCTTAAGCGAAAGCGAAAAAGCTGTGTTGGGCGGAGCTACAAAAAAAGCGATAGCTTTTTACTCATCGGAAAACGGAGAGCGGAATTTGCGAAAATTTGCTTTTTCTTGAATTTGACATTTGCCATTTACGTGATCAGCACCACACGCCGTTCGTCAGTTTGCACCGATGCTTGTTGTACTAAAACTTAAACGAATACCCCACATAAAGCCCTATGTTTTCTGAACCAAACTTTGTGCCACCCATGTCGCCGTCATTTTCCGGGTCGTCTGAGCTGAATTTGACTTTTGCCATTACGCCTTTTTCATATCTTACGCCAAAATCCACCGCTTGACTTGGCGTAATGTCATAAGCCACGCCCAAATTTACGCCAAACAAAAAGTTTGTAGCTTTGCATTTATTCGTGTAAGAGTAGTCTTCTACGTCGGCACTGCCAGAGAGAATTTGTGTTGTTTTTGCGTATTTTGTCTTAAATTTTAAAAACTGCACGCCCACATTTGCGCCGACTACCGCTTTTAGCCCTTGAAAAACAGGCACTCTAGATTCATATCCAGCGACTATCTTGTGGGCATCCCAGCTAAATTTGTTATTATACGAATTTTTAATGACAGCTTCGTTGCCATTTTGGTCCATGTAGTTGTAAGGACCTTCTACCCACGAGTCTTTTATGCTCGCACCAAAGCCATATGAGTAACCGCCGTAGAATCTGTGGAATCCTAAGTCATAGCCACCTCTTAAACCAAAGTTAAAAGCGCTATCTTTAGAGCTATCAAGTTGCTTTTCGCCATATGTAAATTGCCATATGTTTTTGCTTTCACTGATGATTTTTGAGCTTAAGTCATAGCCACCGACCGCACCGACAAAAAAGCCATCTTTTGCTGTGGCGCTACTTGCTACGCCCGCTGCCAAAACTACCGCAAGGGCAAATTTTTTAAATTTCATTTTTTATCCTTTTTGTAAATTTAGAATTTAAACGAGTAGCCCACATAGAGCCCGAAATTTTCAACGCCATATTTCTCGCCTTTTGTTGGCTTTAAGTCTGGCAAATCAGCGTCATGTGTGCGACTAGAAACCTTTGCTTCTGCGTTAAATAGCTTCTCAAACCTCACGCCAAAATCCACCTCATGCCTTTGTGCAAACTCATACGCCACGCCCAAATTTGCCCCAAACAAAAAGTTTGTAGACTTTTGTTTTACGTTTTCTGAGTAGTTGTCAATCAAAACATTGTCGTTTTCAATGCTTTTGTCTACATATTTTGAACTGCTGTCTACATTTAAAAACGCTACGCCAAAATTTACGCCCACAACAGCCTTAAAGCCCATCATAACAGGAATGCGAGACTCATAGCCTAGCACAAGTTTGTGTTCGTTCCACTTTGTATCTGTTTGTCCTGTCATGAGATATTCTGCGTTAAAGTTGTAGAATAAACTTGTGTATGTATAATGTAGCAAAATCTCATCGCCCGTTTTGTAACTCCTGCCACCGCCATAAGAGTAACCGCCGTAGAATCTGTGAACGCCGAGGTCATAGCCCGCTTTTAAGCCAAAGTTGTAACCGCCACTTGTCGCCATGTAGCCTGTGTCATCGCCTATATTTATACCACGCGCAATATCTTCATCTTCTATCACATCTGGCAAGTGATTTTTTGCATTTTTACTCATCAGTTTCGAGCTAAAATCATACCCGCCATTTGCACCGACAAAAAAGCCATCTTTTGCTACGGCACTGCTTGCCAAAACACCAGCGACCAAAGCCGCCAAAGCCAAATTTGAGAGTGTTCTCATGTTTCGTCCTTTAAAAAATATATTTGTATTTTAGCAAAAAAAAAAAAACAAAGTCAAGAGGAATTTGAAAAAATTTGAAAAAATGTTTAAAAAGCGTTTTTGAGAAGTGTAGAGTCTGTTTAGAGAGCGGAAAATGAAATGCTTACAGGACTTCTTTAAAAACCGAGCCAAACTGCTTTTTAGAGATGCCCTTTAGTTTGGTTTTTGTAAATTTGCATTAAGGTGTAGTTAAGCAAGAGTTGGTTAAAATCAGCTTTCATTTTTCAAAAAATGAGATTTTATTTGGCTTAAAGGAGCAAAATATGAAAAAAGTTTTCAGTTTGGTTGTCGCTGCTGTCTCGGCGTTGTATTTTAGCGGTTGTACTGGCAAACAAATGGTAAACAAAACCACGCCACCAGCAAAAATTTACAAAAGTGCAAATGTAGTTTGTAAAGGAGACGACCCAGAAGTCGCTTCATATGTCCAGTCTCGTGCGAATCAGTTCCTTTCGAAAAAGGGCTATTTGGGCACGGATTTACTTGTGGATTGCAACGTAAAAGTAGTTAAAAAAGGCAACAGATTCTTAAGAATTGTCGCACTTGGCATAACAGGACACACGGTAATAGAGGCAAACATGAACGTAAAAGCAAACGGCAAAACCATCGGCTCGTTTGACGCAACAGGCAGACGAAACTGGAGCTTGTGGTTTGGCGGTAGCTCACAAACTGCTTCTGACATCGTTGCAAAGATTAGCTACGCAAACATCGCTAACAACTACATAAAAGGTGCTGAAAAAGTAAGCGACGAGGAGTAAGAAAACTCACTTTTTTTGACGAGCCTTTGTGTGCCTTGCGTGCTTGCGTTTGGCTTGTCAAATTTGGGTTTTCGGATGGGCTGGTTTTGTAAATTTCTGCAAAGCCTAGTCTCATAGGTTTGACATTTTACAAATCTAATACTTTTCAAAAATAGTTGTATGCTTACCAAATCTAACCAATTTTAAAACACCGTTTTCTATTTTGTATATCAAAACAATATTACTCTTAATATGGCAATCCACATAACCACTATAGCTACCGCTTCACAAGTGTGGTTTGTAGGGCTTTGCTGGCAAATCTTGAGTCGTTCGTAAAATGTCAATGACTTTTTCCAAAGCTTCTACAACATTTTTTGTAAGCAAGCCCTGTTTTAGAGCAAGTTTATAATCTCGTTGAAATGAATTTTCAAGTTTTAGTTCTAGCATCGTTTCATTTCCGTTTCTACTTCCCTAAAAAACTCTTTTATGTTACCATAATATTTTCCACTCGTTCCTCTTTCACACTCTTTTATCGCCTCGATACTCTCTTTGTTTAAAACAAACTCTCGCCTGCATCTTTGTTTTTTTTGTTTTGTTTTTATAGTTGCCAAATGGTTAATCGCTGTCATTTTTTGCTCCTTTAAATTTCAAAAATTCACGAGCAAAACAAAATTTGCACTTGCTCGCTACTGCTATCGCTACTGCTTGGCTAAATTTTAGCCAAAACCCTACCCAAACAGCCCTTTTTTAATGATGTGTCCGACAAATTTAGAGTAGTTGTCTAGAATCGTCCCGCCTTTTCTAAACGAAAGTCCGCACGCCTCCCATGCGAAAAATACGCCCGCTTGGTAGCACTCGTCGCCGTTTTTGTTAAATTCGCAAAATTCTTGGTAGAGAAATTTGCCATCTTCATATTCGCCGCCGTTGCTTTGAATCTCGCGTCCATCGGCGTCTAAAATGCTCACATTTGCCCCTTCTCTTGCCAAAAACGGCTTTCTGACTTGCTTTTTGCCTTCTAGCGGCGTAAAGCTACTCTCTAACAAAAGCGGGTGATTCGGGTAGAGATCCCACAAAATTTTCATGATGCCTTTGCTTTGGAAAAGTAGCGTGTAGGCTGGGTTTAGAATGATGGCGCTTTGGTTTTTCATGATGTTTGTAAGAATCATCGCCAGTTCACTCTCCTCGACGCCTATGCTCTCCCACGGAATGAGCTTAAACCAATATTCGTAGTTTTCGCCGCCAAAAAAGACGCCTTTTTCATCGTTAAATTCCACTTCGTCAGCAAAAGCAAAATTTGTCTCAAAGCCCGCATCACGCGCCGCACTCTCTAGCAAACGCACCGTCTGCTCGTCCTCTTTGCTGCCAGCTATAGAGCTAAACAAAATTTTCCACCCCTCGTAACTCTCGTTAAAACTCTCCGTCTCTTCGTCAAGCGTAACGAGGCGTTTAAAGTTCTCTGCCAGCGCTTCATAAACGTTGTTAAACTGCAAATCTTCGTCAAGGGCGTTAAATTTTAGCATCGCCCACTGCAAAACCGCCGTTTCAAAGAGACAAGTCGGCGTATCGGCGTTAAACTCTATGAGCTTTATAGGCGCGCCGTCAAGTCCGCCCGCTAGGTCAAAACGCCCGTAAAGATGCCAGTGGACTTCGTTTTCCCAGCTCATTTTGATGGGCTCGATGAGGTTAAACGGGATGCCAAGCTCGTAAAAGAGGTTGTTGTCTATGACGTGTTGGGCTGCTTCTACAAACATATCGTAAAGTTCGTTTGCAGCGGCATAATAAGCCTCGCACTCGCTCTGTTTTACCTCGACTAGCTCGCTACTTACGTAGTCTTTTGCGTCTGGATCTGTGTGCCACGAAAAACCGATGCTCTCCATGTAATCTTTGGTGAGAGGCTTGATCGCTCTTAGTTTCATTTTTTTTCCTTTGTTTAAATTTGCTTTTTTAAATTTTTGGTAAAAAGCCAACGCTTTTTTTTACTTTGCTTAAATTAAAAGTTTAAGATGTAAAATACCAAATTTAAGCTAATTTTTTGTTTAAATTTAGTATTATCAAAACTTTTATTTTACACACAGGAGTATACGATGTTAGAAGGTATCGTTAGAGAGAGTATTGGGAAGAAAGCTACTCGTGCTTTGAGACAAGATGGTTATCTGATCGCTAACATTTACGCAAAAGGCGTTGAAAATGTCCATGCGGCGTTTAAGACAAACGAATTTGTCAAAGCAGTCAAAGAGAAAAGCGGTTTGGCGTTTGACGTAAGTGTCGGTGGCGTAGTTTACAACGTAGTTGTGGTTGATTATCAAAAACACCCAGTTACAAACGCACTAAAACATGTCGATCTAAAAGTCGTCTTGCCAGATGAAATTTCTACCTACAAAATTCCAGTCGTTCCAGTTGGCACGCCTATCGGCTTAAAAAACAAAGGCGTTTTGGTTCAGTCAAAGAGACGTCTCACTGTAAAATGCACAGGCAAAAACCTACCAAACAAATTTGAAGTAGACGTAACGCCACTTGACGTAGATGACACTATTTTGGTTCGAGACATAGTGGTAGCTGACGGCGTAAAAGTCGTAGATGCTGGGCGTGTTGCCGTTTTGGGCGTCATAAAAGCAAAATAATGACACTTCTTGTCGGACTTGGAAATGTTGGCGGTGAATATGAACTCACTCGCCACAACGCTGGCTTTATGCTTGTTGACTTTTTGTTAAAAGAGCAGGCAAGCGTAAATTTGACTTCTACTAAATTTAAAGGCGAGCTTTTTAAGCTAGGCTCGCTACTTCTTTTAAAACCATCAACTTTTATGAATTCTAGCGGTGTTAGCGTAAAGGCAGTTGTCGACTTTTACAAACCAGAAAGAGTTGTCGTAGCACATGACGACCTTGACCTTCCGCTTGGTGCGCTTCGTTTCAAAAATGGCGGAAGTAGCGGCGGACACAACGGCATAAAGTCCATAGACGGGCTTTTAGGCGCTGGTTATGACCGCATAAGAATCGGCATCGGGCGAGGCGAAAAGACGAGCGTGATAAATTTTGTATTAGGCAAATTTGAGGCGAGTGAATTTGAGGTTTTAAAGCGTGTGTTAGCGCACTGTGCGGGCGCGGTGAGCGAGTTTGAAAGCGGCAAAAGCATAAGCGAAATTTCTAGCAAATGGACGCTAAAGGGCATCTCTACAAACTAGTTTGGCTCAATTTCGAGAAATGTTTCTAGCGATTTTTTTGTTTTAAAATGAGGAGAATACTGGTGTATTTGACGAATTTTAAGGCAAAAAAGCGCAGAAACAGGCTCGGAAGTGAGCCACAGATTTCTCTTTAAGTAGTTTTTAGAGATGCCCTAAAACAAAGTAAAGGGCAAAAATGCAGTTTCTTTTTCACAAAAATGCGGGCGAAGAGTGCGTGGAGGTGAGCGGCGAGAGTTTTAAACACCTAAAAGCAAGACGTGTAAAAGTGGGCGAAAGGCTGAATCTTCGCAACTTAAAAGATGGCTACGACTACTTTTACGAAGTCGTTACGCTTGACAGAAGTGCCACTTTACAGCTAGAATTTCGCTCATTGCCACTTCGTGAGTCGCCAAAAATGAGCGTGGCGTGGGCGGTGGTCGAGCCTTCGGTCATAGAAAAAACCTTGCCTTCGCTAAATGAGCTAGGCGTTGCAAAACTTATCTTCGTTTACACAGAATTTAGCCAAAAAGACGTCAGGCTGGACTTTGCGCGTTTTGAGCGAATTCTCATAAATTCATGCGAGCAGTGCGGACGGGCGGAGATGATGCGTTTTGAGGTGTTTGAGAGCACGGCTGAATTTGCGGCGGCTTATCTAGAAGCGGCGCTTGTGGATTTTGAAGGCACGCACATATCAAACGCGCCACAAGAGACGCTTTTTTTTGTCGGCGCAGAGGGCGGTTTTAGCGCTAGTGAGCGTGAGATGTTTAAGAGAAAATTTTCTCTAAATGTAAAAAACATCTTGCGGTCAAACACAGCCATCATCGGCGCGGTGGCTTACACGCAGTTTTGATAATATATCTGTGTTCTCGCAGAAACATTTTTGCTTTGCAA
>DCIZ01000133.1 GCA_002317305.1 Campylobacter sp. UBA1713 | reverse complement strand
CCCCTGCGACCCTGTTCGGAATGCGGAATGCGGAATTTGCAACTTTCTAGATTTGACGTTTTTTAAAACCACAAACCTCAAACCATAAAACACTAACCTCTAAACCCCACTTTCCGCTCCACACTCTCCACCGCACCCAGCAAACTACGCAAGCGAATTTTTGCCGCACCTAAATTTGAAATTTCGTCTATCTTTAGCTGCGTATAAAAACGCCCATTTCGCTCCAAAATTTCTCGCACCTCATCTGTCGTTATGGAGTCGATTCCACACCCAAAGCTCACCAGCTGCACCAGCTCCGCTCGCCTCTCGCCACAGACAAAAGCCGCCGCGTTGTAAAGCCTAGAGTGGTAACTCCACTGATTCAGCACGCCTAGTTTGTCATTTTCTACACGCGCCAAATGCGCCACGCTGTCTTCACTTAGCACCGCACACCCTAGCGAAGTTATGAGCTTGTCTATGCCGTGGTTTATCTCTGGGTCTATGTGATAAGGTCGCCCGCAAAGCACGATGGCACGAAGCCCCTCGCTACGCACTTTTTCTAGCGCCTCCTCGCCCGCTCGCCGCACATCTGCCGTCCACGCCTCTCTAGCCGCATAAGCTTTGGCAAGCGCTGTCTTAAATTTGCCAGAAGCAAACCACCTCACGCCCGCACTCTTTAAAAGCTCTCCTACAAAATACTCCGCGCCCTTTTTCTCAAACTCGCTTTTTAGGTGAAGTCCAAAGTAGGGCAGGTCAAATTTAACTCGCCTTAGATCTTCGACATTTGCCTTTAAAAGCTCAGGGTAGTAAGCCACCACTGGGCAGTTGTAGCGGTTTGTGCTAGTGTCGCTAGCATCCTCAAAGCCATAACTCATGCATGGGTAAAAAATTCGCTCCACGCCACGAGAGAGTAAATTTTCTATGTGCCCATGCATGAGTTTTGCAGGGTAGCAAACCGTGTCGCTAGGAATGGTCGCCTGTCCGCACGAAAAGGTTTTACGAGAGCTCACATCGCTCACCACCACTTCAAAGCCCAGCTCACTAAGCAAAGTGTGCCAAAACGGCAGGTTTTCATACATATTTAGCCCAAAAGGAATGCCCACTTTGCCCAGTTTTAAATTTGACTTGTCAAACCCTTTGTAGTCCAAAAGGTCGCGGAGTTTTTGGAGTTTAAACTCAAACAAATTTGGAATTCCGCTGCTTTTTTTAAGCCCGAGTGGTTTGTCGCATCTGTTGCCACTGATGAATTTCACGCCGCCGTCAAAGCGGTTTATGGTTAGGTTGCAGTTGTTGCCGCAAATTTTACACACGCCCGGTTTTGCATCGTGGCTAAAAGTGCTTAGATCTTTAAGCGTAGCACTCTCTTCTAGCCCCAGCTCTAGTGCGTGCAAAGCCGCACCAAAAGCACCCATGACACCGCTAATGGTCGGACGCACCACCTCGCGCCCTAGCTCCATCTCAAAACTTCTTAAAACCGCTTCGTTTAAAAATGTCCCGCCCTGAACGACCACGTGCTTGCCTAGCGCACTGGCGTCTTTTGCGCGAATCACTTTGTAAATGGCGTTTTTTACTACGCTCATAGAAAGCCCAGCGCTAATGTCTTCTACACTTGCGCCCTCTTTTTGTGCCTCTTTTACCGAGCTGTTCATGAAAACCGTGCAACGGCTACCGAGCTCGACTGGCGTTTTTGACGTTAGTCCAAATTTGGAAAACTCACGCACCTCGTGCCCCATGGAGTTTGCAAAGCTGGAGATAAAGCTACCACAACCGCTAGAACACGCTTCGTTTAGCATGATTTCGCCGATGATGCCGTTTTTTATGAAAAAGCACTTTATGTCTTGTCCGCCTATGTCTATGATGCTCTCCACTTCGGGCTTAAAGTGCTGTGCCGCTTTTAGGTGCGCCAAAGTCTCCACAAGTCCTGAGTCAAATTTAAACCCCGCTTTTACTAGCTCTTCGCCGTAGCCCGTCGAAGCTGTTCCTTTTACTACTATCTTTTCGCCCCATTTTTTGTAAATGTAGTCTAGTTCTCGTTTTACGACATCCACAGGATTGCCTTCGTTTGAGGCGTAAAACTGGTGTAAAATTCGCTTTTTGGCGTCTATCAAAACTAGTTTTGTCGTGGTCGAGCCGCAGTCTACACCTATGAAAACAGGAATTTTAGTGCCGTCAAAAAGCGTGTCTATGTCAAGCACCTCGACGCTAGCTTTTGCGTGGCGCGCCCGAAACTCTTCTAGCTCTTTTTCATCTTTGAAAAGTGGCGCTAGGTAGCGGTTTTTTGACTTTGCGTTTTTGGCAGTTTCTAGCGCTGCTAAAAGCGAATTTGCCGTGTAGTTTTGTTTGTTTGCGCGCGCTGAAATGGCAGCACCTATAGCTACGGCAAACTGCGCTAGCTCTGGAAAGATGGCGTCTGTGTCGCTTAAATTTAGCGTGGCTTTAAAGCGCGCCTGTAAGCCTTTGTAGTAAAAAAGCGGACCGCCTAGAAACATCACGCGCCCTTTTATCTTTCGTCCTTGTGCTAGTCCGCCGATGGTTTGGTCGGCTACGGCTTGAAAGATGCTAGCGGCTATGTCGCCTTTGTTTGCGCCCTGATTCAAAAGCGGCTGGACATCTGTCTTTGCAAAAACGCCACAACGAGAGGCTACGGGGTAGAGTTTTTCGTGTTTTAGTGAAAGCTCGTCAAATTCAGTTGGCGTTAAATTTAGTAACGCAAGCATCTGGTCTATAAACGCGCCCGTGCCACCAGCACAACTTCCGTTCATGCGCTCTTCGCTGCCGCCTGTAAGAAACAAAATTTTTGCATCCTCGCCACCGAGCTCAATGACCGCGTCAGTGCCTGGCTCTAAAAACTCAACTGCTTTTGCTGTGGCAAAAACCTCCTGAATGAAGTCCAGCCCGCTAGCTTTACAGATGCCTAGCCCAGCACTTCCTGCCACAGAGACTTTAAACTCACGCTCACCCACCAAAGTCGCTACACGAGAGGCAAGTTCAGCACACTTTTCACGCACTTTTGAAAAGTGTCTCTCGTAGACTTTAAACAAAATTTCGTCGCCATCTAGCAACACAGCCTTTGCTGTAGTGCTCCCCACATCAAGCCCAAGCGTCAAGCTCATATTTAACCTTTTTTTAAATTTATGATTCATTTTAACAAAAGTTGCCTTAAATTTGAATTTGAAAAAGGATATATTTTATCTTTTTGACGGAAATTTGAAAACTGAGTGCGGAGTTTTTAGTGAGTAGAATCTTTTAAATTCACGAAAAAGCAAATTTTTTAAATTCCGCATTCCGCATTTACACGCAAATTTGAATCGTCTTAAAATTCACGTAGTTTACAAAAGCGCGCTCTTTTACCTTTACATTTTCGCGTTTTGTGTAGTCCACTAAAAACGTCCCTTTTTGCGTTACACTAAACCGAACACAAAGTGTCGCAGCAAATTTTGCCACCTCTTCGCTTAAATTTGCTTTGGCGGTTTTGACGATGACGTGGGCGCTGGGCTGGTCTTTTAGGTGAAACCAAAAGTCATTTTTTTTAGACTCTTTTAGCAATATTTCGTTTCCTTTTTCGCTTTTTCCTACTGAAATTCGAAATTCGCCCATATAAAAGTGCTCGACAAAGTCGCTGCTGTTTTGTCTGTTTTTCTCCTGTGTGCGTTGTGTTCGTTTGCGTGGGGCGAGGGCTTCTAGTTCAGTAGCGGTGTTAGCACAAGCGATGGCGTCTTTTAGTCTCTCCAAAAACGAAATTTTTTCCAGCAAATTCTCTCTTTGCAAATTTACGCCCGCTGCTTTTTGGCGGAGTTTTTTTGCGTTTGAAAAAAATTCATTTGCGGCGAATTTTGGCGGGTTTGTGAGCGAAAAATTCTCGCCGTCAAGCGTAAAATTTCGCTCATCGTCTTTAAGCTCCCAAAGGTGAGAAGTCAAAATTTTCCCGCTTTTTTCCGCCTCTTTTGCCCTTTTTCCTAGCTCAAAGTCGCTTTCCAATGAGCCCAAAAGTGCCTTTAAATTCGAGAGTTTTTTCTCTACATTTGCCGCTTTTGAGTCTTTTAAATTTTGCAAACGCCCTTCACAAATTCGCACCTTTTCACGCTCAAAAAACGCCTCAAAATCTTCCACACGCTCACTCTCTTTTTCGCGAATTTCAAAAGGCTCAAGTGGCGTAAAAAGCGCGCCCGGTTTTATGGCTCTAAGCGAATTTTCGTAGTGTCTGAGTGCATCTACCACACGAATTTCACCCAAATTTAGCTCGCCGTCAAACTCGCCGTCAAGCAAGATGGCGTTTGTAAAACGACCTGTAAATTCCACCACAAGCGTAGAAAGCGTGCTTTTGTAAGCGCCGTTAAAGCGTGCGGTTATGCACAAAACGCGGTTGTTTTTTGGCACGCTCACGTTTAAAATTTGTGCGCTACAAAGCCGTTTTTTTAGTAGCGTGTCAAATGGGGCTTGGTAGCTTTTTGTGGTGGTTTCATCGCTTTTGTAGATGCTACCACAAGAGAGGTCAAAAGCCAAATTTAGCCGTCCGTCAAAGGAGAGTTCTAGCGTTTTGTCGGCTATTCGGCGGGCGTTTGTAAGCTTTTTGAAACGGCGTAAAAATTCGGCTATCTGTGTAAGTGTAAAGTATTTCATTTTTTATTAAGCTCCGTTTTTGTAGAATCGAGACATTTTAACCTAAAAAGATTAAAGAAAGGATAAAAATGTTTGACTTTAAAAGTGTAAAAAGCCTAAACGAGCTTTTTTTAGATGAGACAAGAGCGGAGAAATTTAGCTTAAAGGCTGGTGAAATTTTTTGTGATTTTTCGAAAAACAACATTGACGAGAGTGGTTTTGCGGCGCTTTTTGAGATAGTCGAGGGCAAAAGAGTTGCTGAAAAGATAAAAGATATGTTTGACGGCAAACGCATAAACACCACAGAGAACAGGGCGGTTTTGCACACGGCACTTCGTGCTGACGCTTTTGGGCGAGGGAATTTGGCGGCAAAGTGCCGTGAGAGAGGCGACCACGAGGTGGCAAATGGCGTAGCAGAAGTGGGAAAAGTGCTAACAGAGATGGGCGAATTTTGCGAAAGTGTGCGAAGTGGCGAGTGGAGGCTTAGCACGGGAAAACGTGTAAAAAACGTGGTAAACATAGGCATCGGCGGTTCGGACTTGGGGCTTGTGATGAGTGTAACAGCGCTTACAAAAGAGTGCGACAAAGGGCTAAAATACTACTTCGTTTCAAACGTAGACAGCGCTGACTTGGCGGGCGTTTTGGCAGAGTGCGAGCCAGAGGAGACACTTTTTGTGGTGGTGAGCAAGACCTTTACCACACAAGAGACGATGCTAAATGCGGCGCGTGCTCGCAAGTGGCTGGTGAGTGCGTGCGGTGAAGAGGCGGTGGAGAGGCACTTTGTGGCGGCATCTACAAACTACGAGGCGATGGCAAAATTTGGTGTAAAGAAGAGCTTTGCCTTTTGGGACTTTGTGGGCGGGCGGTTTAGTGTTTGGGGTGCGGTGGGGCTGACTTTGATGCTAGCAGTCGGGCGTGAGAAATTCGCTGAATTTTTAGAAGGCGCTAGGGAGGTAGATGAACACTTTTTGCGAGCGCCTTTGCGGGCAAATTTGCCTGTGGTGCTTGCGGCACTAGACTACCTAAACCGCGTTATATTTGAGCGAAAAGTGCGGTGCGTGCTGGCGTATCCTTTTGCTTTGCGGCACTTTGTGCGCTACTTGCAGCAGCTAGAGATGGAGAGCAACGGCAAAGGCGTGGGGACGAGTGGGCTAGCGGTGGGCGTGAGCGGGGCGGTGGTTTTTGGTGAGTGTGGCATAAACGCACAACACGCATTTATGCAGCTGGTGCATCACTCGCCTGACGTCGTGCCTGTGGACTTTGTGGTGGAGCGTGGCGAGCGGGAGCTAAACGCAAATGCGTTAGCGCAGGCGAGAGCTTTAATGCGTGGGCGGAGTTTGGAGGAGGCTAGAGCGGGGCTTTTGGCAAAGGGTGTGAGCGAGGAGAGGGCAGCAGCGGTGGCGCCACACAGGGTTTTTGGGGGCAACCGCCCGAGTAATTTTTTTGTGATGGAGCGTCTTTGTGCCAAATCTTTGGGTGCTTTGGTGGCGCTTTATGAGCACAGGACGTTTGTTTTTGGGGCGCTTGTGGGGATAAATTCGTTTGACCAGTGGGGCGTGGAGTTAGGCAAGGAGCTTTGTGGTGAGCTTTTAAGCGATGGGCTAGACATAAGTAGGCTAGACGGCTCGACACGGAGGCTTTTGGGAATGGTGTTTTAGGTATTCAGAATGCAGAATGCGTTCGGAATGCAGATTGCAGAATGCAGAAATTTGTGATTCTCTAGAATCAATAAACAAATTTAAACAGAAACAAATTTTTCACAAATTTCGTTTTCTGTTTTCCGCACTCCGCACTCTGAATGGGGTCGCAGGGGCGTAGCCCCCGTCCGCCCGTCCCGTTGCCGTTTTTATTTGAGCTTTAGCGAAAATAAAAACGGCAACGGGACAAATAAAAAAGCGTTAGCTTTTTACATACGGAAAACGGAATGCAGAGAACGGAAAACGGAATTTTAAAAATTCGCTTTTTGTTAAATTTGACTTTTTTCGCCATCGCCATGCAATGGGATTCTTTGGTCGCCTAACGGCTCCGCTCAGAATGACGGCGGTAACGGAAAGCGGAGCGCGGAAAACAGAAAACGGAATTTNNTTTGCTTTTTTGTGAATTTTAAAGATTCTGCGCCCTAGTCAGGCGGGAGATTCTTCGCTTCGCTAACGCAACGCTTGCGAATGACGGCGGTCTGTTTTAGCTTTTTTTGTAAGATTTTGTATTGTTTAATATTTTTTTAATTTTAAACCATTTAAACCAAATTTAAAATTAACACTCTTTAAACGTTTTTTAATCAAAACAAGGCTAAAATTCGCACGCATTTTAACACAAAGGAACAAAAGATGAAGCTTAAAGCATCTTACATGGGAATCCTAAGCCTAGCGGGCTTAGCAGCAACAAGTGCCAGTGCGACAAACATGGATATCACAAACGTCTACCTAAGAGACTACCTGGACATGGGTCAAAACAAAGGTGCGTTTAGGGCGGGTGAAACTTCGCCGACCATCACGCTAAAAGATGGAAGCACGCTTACGTTTCCAAATTTGCCTATGCCAAATATTCGCTCTGGAATCTTAAACAGTGGCGACTACACAGCACTTGGTGGAGCCTACACCGCCACAGTTAGACACAACCACTACCGTGCATATCACAAATATGGACCTACCACCTACTACCAAACAAACGTGATAGCCGTCCCAAACACCTCTGAAAAAGAGGGCGTAACGCCTGACTCCTGTTACTCACGTCTTAGTAAATATGTAGTCGAAACTGTGGGCGTAAAACCCATAAACATGGACAAAAATGGCGACGGCAAAGAGACTACACAAGAGATAAAAGACGCACTATATTCACTACGCTACCACACTGACTACAACAACTTAAGCATAAACATCATCTACCGAGCAGGCTCTGGTGAATTTAACGCCTACCAAAGCACAAGCGGCGTGCAAGCACATGGCAACCAAGGCACAAAAGTAGTCGTTAGCGGCGCTTATAATAACGCAAACATAAACGGACAAATTTCGCACATTCACGGCTATGCCTACATTTCAAACTATAGCACCACAAAGAATCAAGGCGTGCTGATAGACTACAGCGCTTACAGCGACCGAAACAAGCTAGGCTTTGAAAATAGCTGGTATAACTACGGCTCGCCGGGTGACAGCGGAAGTGGCGTTTATATCTACGACAGCGAAGCAAAAGAGTGGCGATATCTCGGTTCTCACGCGTATGGCTCAACTGGCGTAGGCGACCAAGGCACGGCGGTTTTTGCCTCTGGTCTTGAATTTGAAAGATATGTCGCAAAGCACACACAAAACTACAGCAGGAATCACTCTTACTGCTTCTACAACAACATCTGCTTCCTAAACGCCGACCAAATAGAAAAAGTAGACGGCAACTTTCACAAAGACCTAAACATAACAGGCGGCGGGACTTTTGTCATAAATTCAAATTTAGTCCAACACGGCGGCGGGCTCATCTTTTCTGACGACAAAACTTACCACATTAACGGCACTGGTAGCTGGCAGGGCGCTGGACTTGACATAGCACAAAACGCCACAGTAAACTTCAACATAAGAGGCGCTTCAAGCGACACACTTCACAAGATAGGCGCAGGCACGCTAAAAGTAAACGTAGCGACCAACACAGACTACAAAACGGGCAACGGCGTAACTGAACTAAACGCGGCAAATGCGTTTAGGCGAATTTACCTTACAAATTCGCTTGCGACCATAAAATTTGGCAGTGCTAGCTTTGACCTAAACAAGATAAGTTTCGGTTACGGCGGCGGCACGCTAGACCTAAACGGGCACAACGTAACCACTAGCTACATAAACAGCTACGACTTTGGCACAAAGATAACAAACAAAAACGCCGCAAAAGCTTCAACGCTCACCATCTCAAACACAAACAACTACCTGCTTCACGGCAACATAAACGGTAACGTAAATCTCGTTTCAAAAAGCAGTAACAACAAGCTTGTCTTTGACGGCGGATTTGATGTGAAGAACGCCACTTTTGAAAACAAGCACATCATTTTGCAAGGGCACGCGGTGGAACACGCGGTGGCAAGCGCTGACGTTTTGGCACAAGCAAGAGTAGCTGAATCAAACGCACCTAGCTACTACAACTCAGGGAATCCGAGCGAATTTAACCAGCCTGACTGGGACACACGCACTTACAAATCTGACAAGCTAAATTTAAAAGGCGTAACGCTCACTGTGGGACGTAACACAAACGTAACGACAAGTTTTGAAGTAGAAAACTCAAACATCTACATAGGTGGCGAAGAGTCTATAGCGCTTGACAGGCTTGACAACTTAGAGAGTGCTTACGGCAACGAGGGCTGGACGGTGAATCAGAGGTTAGAATTTGGCAAGAGCCGAAACGACTCTACCATAAACGTAAACGGCAACATCACCGCAAAAAACACAAACATCATAAACTACGCGACTTTAAATTTAGGCAGCGTGAATTTAACCAGCTCAAACTACTTCATAGACTTCTCTAACAGCACGACTTTGACAAATTTAAATGTCGCAAACAAGTCATTTGTGAGTTCAAAGCTTTTTAAGCTCACAAACGCAAACATAACAGCAGATGAGAGTTCTGGCTTAAACGTGCACCAAATTCAAGTAACCGATGGCACGCTAAACCTTGACGTTAGACACCGTGCTAGCACTTTGCTCAATGCTACAAATTCTACCGTAAACGTAAAGCAGTGGTATAGCGCAAACATAGTCGGCGACAGCAACAGCCATTTTAACTTCGAGTCGCTCACACTTGAAGGCAACAACGCCATAAATGCAAATTTAAACATCACAAAAAGCTTGAGTTTAACAAATGTAGGCACAAGTGGCACAGACGAGAGCAAATTTCACGCACTTAAAGTAAACGGCACGCTAGCACTCGCAAACACGTCAAAGATAGCAGCAGACTTTAACCCAAATGTTATGATAGGCTCAAACTTTAACTTTAACAAGAGTTACGACTTCATAACGGCGACAAATTTGCAGGACAACCGCGAAAACAAAACGGTAGCGACAACTTTTGGCGGCAAAAGCGTTAGCGGACTTGCTACTGACTACGCCACACAAAACAACACTATTAGCGTTAAATTCATGGGCTCAACTCAAAATTTAACCACAACAAACAGCGCAAAAAGCGCGACAAACATCGCGACATCGTCAAATTTGGTCATCGACAACTACAACCTGACAAACACCAACGTAGGCTCAAATTTT
>DCIZ01000072.1 GCA_002317305.1 Campylobacter sp. UBA1713 | reverse complement strand
TTTATAGGTTTGTAGGAACGGTTTGACTAGCTGGAGAAGATCGCCAGATGGAAAAATACTAAAAGATGATGTAAGTGTAGCAAAAAACTATCTATTTATGAATGAGTTGGATAGGCTAAATCGCATTGTTACAATGTATCTTGATCATGCTGAGTTTCAAGCTCAAAAAAACATTCCAATGACTATGCAGGATTGGGCGATACGACTCGATAAATTTTTGGATTTTAATGATATGAATGTTTTGAATTCAAAAGGCAAAATAAGTGCAAAAGTTGCAAAAGAATTTGCTGAAAGCGAGTGGGAAAAATACCGAATATTACAAGATAGAATATATAAAAGCGACTTTGACAAATTTATTATTGAGATGAAAATGATAAACAAATAGTGCGTTTTAGATGTATTTAAGTGATAAAACAAGGAAAATATATGACACAAACAACAAAAAAGATGAATTTGACCTCGCTTGCCGTGCCCATCTTTGTCGATATGTTTTTACGGACATTGACGATGATGACAAACACGACAATGATCTCAGCCGTGGATGTAAATTTAGTCGCTGCCATCGGCACGGGCGGACAAGTAGCCATGCTTTTCATCACCATTTTTAGCTTTCTTAGCATCGGGTGTAGCGTGGTGGTAGCACAAGCACTAGGCGCCAAAAAGAGAAATCTCGCCACGCGTGCCATTCACATAGCACTCACGTTTAACGCTTTTGTGGGCGGCGTTTGCGCGCTTTTGCTTTACAGCTTTACTGACTTTTTTTTGGGACTTTTAAACATTCCAAACGACCTTTTGCCTTTGAGTGCGACCTACTTAAAAGTGGTGAGCATCGCGCTTTTTTTGGATTCACTAGGCATTGTCATGGCGGCTATCATTCGTGTAAAAAACCACGCTTTTGTCATTTTAGTCATTAGCCTTTTGATGAACGTAGTAAGCATCACGGGCAACGCTTTGGCGCTTTTTGAGTGGTTTGGACTGCCGTTTTTTGGCGTGAGTGGCGTGGGTGTTTCGACTTTGGTTTCACGAATTTTTGCCGTTGTGGGGCTCTACATAGCACTCGTAAAGGTGGCAAAAGTGCACATTTTTGCTGGTTTGCTTGTGAATTTTGACATGCAAATTTTGGCTAAAATTTTAAAGATAGGACTGCCGAGTGCGGGCGAAAACGTTACGTGGATGGTCCAATACATGGTGGCGTTTAGCTTTGTGGCGCTTTGCGGCGCGGTTTCTGTGGGCGTTCAGACCATTTACTTGCAGCTTTCTATGTTTATCTTTTTGTTTGGCGAGAGTGTGAGCATGGCAAATGAGATAATAGTCGGGCACTTAGTCGGTGCGGGAAAAAAGGAGCGGGCTTATTTTCATGCCTTTCGCACTTTGAAAATAGGGCTTTTTGTAACGCTTTTGGTGCTGGCGGTTTTTTTCGTTTTTCGTGAACAGATAATGTCTTTTTTAAATTTGAGTGAGGAGCACAAGGCGCTCATGCGACCGCTTTTTTACTTGTCTTTGGCGCTAGAGAGCGGGCGGACGTTTAACATCGTGATGGTAAATTCGCTTCGCGCCGCTGGGGACGCGAGATTTCCGTTTGTCGTGGGTGTCATTTTTATGATAGGCGTTAGTCTGCCTGTCGGGTGGTTTTTTGGGCTTCATTTGGGCTGGGGAATTTTGGGCGTGTGGCTGGGCTTTTGCGTAGATGAGTGGGGTAGGGCGGTTTGTAACACGTGGCGTTGGCGGAGCAAAAAGTGGGAGACAAAAAAGCTGGTGTGAGTGCGTGCGGAAATTTGTTTGCAAATTTGGTTTAACGTAAATTTAAATTTATTTTGATAGAATTTAAACATTTTTAAACAAGGAGATAAAATGAAAAAACTTAGTTTGGCGCTGATTCTAGTAGCAGGTTTTGTAAGTGCAAATGCCGTCTCGTTTGAGGAGGCTTTGAAGGGCGTTGAGTATGACGGCTGGTTGAGGTATAGGTTTAACAATGATGCTAGTAAAGAAAATGGAGCTAAAGACAACTCTCACTACCACAGACTAACTGGCAAGCTAAATGTGAAGTTTAAGATAGATGACAACTTTTACGCTGGAACGGGCTTGAAGTTTGACAGTTTTGACGGTCGTGATAACAACTATGGTATAACCACATCGACTACTTCAGATATGTCAAACAACTATGGTATAACCACAACGACTACTTCAGATATGTCAAACAAATTTAACGTTCAAGAGTATTATGGTGGTTTTAAATTTGACAACACAGACATTCGTGCTGGTCGTCAAACGGTCGGGTCGTTTTTTACAGATGACATGGTAGGAACGGGTATTAAGGTAACAAACACTGACATCGCTGGACTTGCTTTTACAGCTTTTGCGTTTGATAATCTTGAAGCCGATGAGGATATAGGGACTGGGAATGAGCAAGTTGGCATCGTATGTGAGAATGATAGCAAAAAAGGTCAAAAAACAAAAACCTACCAAAACAACCTTTACGGCATTAGTGCTGCAGGTAGCTTTAACCCTATCTCGTTTGATGTCTCTTTTGCACATTTAGCAAACATCGCTAACTTTATGTCTGGCGATTTGAGCGGTCTTTTTAACATAAGCGACAACGTTTTGCTATCGTTTAAGGCACAAGCTGGCTGGTCGAAGATGGAGGAGAGTTTTGTCGGGTATTATGACAACAAGTCGACATATAACTCAAATACTCAACGAGACGAAATTTCAGGAATTGAACAAACTTATCCATTTGACGATGGCTTGCTCCTTGCTGGTGAGCTAGGACTTAACGCTTACGGGCTTGGTGTAAGAGTGGGCTATGTCTCGTTTGGCACAAAAGAAAACATGCGTTCATTTAACAGCTTTGAGGACAACGGCTGGTTTGTGCGTGCTGGCGAGCAGCTAGTCTATGGCATCTTTAACTACAGCAACTATGAGGGTAAAAACCACTACTGCTTTGGTGCGCTTGACTACAACATCGCCCCTATCAAAACAAAACTCGGCGTTGAGTATCTACAAGGCGAAAATAAATTTGAAGGCACAAAGACTACAGCAGATGAGCTTGTGTTTAGGGCGGTTTGGTCGCCTAGCAAAAAGATAAGCTTTAACACTTACTTTAGCATGGCAAAGCAAAAAACCGACACAACTACAGAGAAAAACCAGCAGTTCCGCATAAACGCTATGTATGTCTTCTAAAAAAGGGCACAGATGATCAAAGATCAAATTTTAGCCGACATAAAAGAAGCCATGAAGAGTGGCGATGCGTTTAAAAGGGACACTTTACGCATGGTAAATTCGAGTTTTAAGCAGATAGAGGTCGATGAGCGTGTGGTTTTGAGCGATGAGCGCGTTTTGGCGATATTGCAAAGCGAAGTCAAACGCCGAAGCGACTCTGTGGAGGCTTACAGAAACGGCGGTCGTGAAGATTTGGCACAAAAAGAGCTAGACGAAATTCGCGTCATCTCGGCGTATTTGCCGCGTCAGCTTAGCGACGAGGAGCTTTGTGAGGCACTTGGCGGCATCATTAGTCGCGTGGGTAAAAACATGGGCGCGGTGATGAAAGCGGCAAAAGAGGAGCTGGGTGCTAGTGCTGACGGCAAACGCATAAGCGCGGCGGCAAAGGCGCTTTTGGGCTAGCGGTTTTTGCGCGGTTTGGCAAATTTGTCTTTTCGTTTTTTTGCGTTTGACAAATTTGCCTTTTTGTTTTGTGCTTTTTGCTTTAAAGGGGTAAAAATGGTTACAAAAGATGAAATTTTGGATTATTTGCGAGAAATTAAACCTCAGCTTGAAAAAGACGGTATTACAAAAATAGGACTTTTTGGAAGTTATGCAAAAGATGAAGCTCATTTTTTTTCAGATATAGATATAGTTGTGGAAAGTAATGCTAAAAAAATGGTCAGTAAATTTGGAAATCCTATGTCTGCGATATGTTATTTTGATAAATTAAAAGATAAAATAGCAACAAAATTTAAAAAAAGTGTTGATTTGTGCGACATTACTTCAATGTCGCTAGATAAAAAAAATGTTCTTACACAAGGGGCTATTTATGTTTAAAAAAGCTAGCGTTGAAAGGTTAAAGAAAATTTCTCAAAAAATAGGTGCTATTTTTAAAAATTGTGAAAACGGTATAAGTTATGCACTTAAAGATGAGGATACACTTCAAGGTGCTATTATGATGAAATTTGTAAATATAGATGAGTTGATTAAAGGTATACAAAAAAACGATGATTTGGAGGCTTTAAAAATATTTAGCGAAGATGAAATTAGGGCGTTTAGTAAAACAAGAAATATTGCTTCACATGAATATGAAGAGATAAATTATGAATTTATCGAGTTGGCGATAAAAGATCATTTGCCTTATCTGAAAGAAAAAATAGATAATGCTGTAAAGTCATATTATGAAAATTTGCAAAATCAAAGTTCTTAACAACTATAAGGAGCAAAATATGAGAAAATACTCACTTTTAGGCACGCACTTTGTGCTAGACGAGGAGAAAATTCTGCGTGAGGGAATTTACGACCTTGAGGATGTTTATAAAACCATAGAAGAGATAGCGCTTGAATGTAGAATGATAAAAATAGACAAAAACACCTACCACGCGCCGGACGACGAGCACTGCTTGGCTGATTTGGGGATTTTTACGATGCGACATTTGGTAAATAGCGACTGGTTTACACTAAATGTAAAAGAGTGGACGTGGGTTAGTCAAAAAGATGGCGATAGCGATCTTATCGCTGACTTTAAAAACGACAAAGTAGGAGTTTGGCGATGAGCATTTGCAGAAAAGCCATAAATTTTGACCTCTCCACGACAGCGTTAAAAGAGCACTTTGGCGACAACACAGTAGCGGCTTACAACGCCATAAAGAAATTTTTTTTAGAAAACGGCTTTTCTCACAGACAATACTCGGGCTACATCTCAAACGAAAAGCTAGATGACAAGCAAATTTCTAAATTTTCAGAAAAGCTAAACAAAAAATTCAGCTGGCTTGCTTCGTGTTTGCTTGAATTTGACGTAACGGACATCGGCGAGCAACACACGCTAAAACACGTCTTTATGGTAGAGAGAAAGCCACAAAAGAGCCCAAAAAAACCAAAAACTCAAATTTAACATTTAGGTAACGCATGCGACTTTATGAACTTCCACCAGAACTAAAAAGATCTACAAAAAACCCCATAAAACAGCTTTTTTACAAAGGCGACCTCTCGCTTTTGCAGATGCCGCGTGTCGCCATCGTGGGCGCTAGAAAATGCACCAACTACACAAAAGGCGTCGTCCTAAACCTCGCTGCGTCTTTGCGAAAACACGGCATCTGTGTAGTTAGCGGCGGTGCTGTGGGCGTGGATCACTTCGCACACACGGGCGCGTTTCCAGCCACTGTGGGCGTCTTTGCAAACGGACTAGACGCGGTATATCCAAAACAAAACGAAGCTATGATTCGCCAAATTTACGCTAACGCGCTAGCACTGAGCGAATACGAAGGTGAGTTTTTGCCGCGCCCGTGGCACTTTGTGGAACGAAACAGAGTGGTCGTAGCACTCAGTGAGGCAGTCGTCATCGCCCAAGCTGACGAGCAAAGTGGCTCGATGGCGAGCGCCAAATTTGCTTTGGAGATGGGCGTGCCGCTTTATGTTTTGCCACAACGCGTGGGCGAGAGTGATGGGACAAACAGGCTTTTGGCGCGTGGCGAGGCGAAACTTTTGTTTGATTTTGAAGAGTTTGCTTTGGAATTTGGCGACAACAAAACGCCCGTTTGGCTAAATGAACCAAAAGATGAGCTTTTGGCAGCGGTTAAAAGTGGGGCAAATTTGGACGAGCTTTTGGCACGTTTTGGCAACGCGGTTTTTGACTATGAGCTTGACGGAAAGGTGGAGATAAACGGGGTAAATGTGAGGATTTTGTAGCGTTTTGTTTGTTTGGTTTTGGTTTTTAGCTAAAAGCGAATTTTTACAAAATTCCGTTTTCTGTTTTCTGCATTCCGTTTTCTGTTACCGCCGTCATTCGCAAGGGAGCGACCGAAGAATGACGGCGTTTGGTTTGACTTTTTTTGAGAATTGCAAATTTCCGCACTCCGCACGCACTCCACATTCTGCACTCTGAACGCACTCCGCATTCCGCATTCCGCACGCATTCCAAAATCATCTACCAACTTCGCCAGTGTAAATTTGTCTCGGGCGTGCTATCTTCACACTTTCGCTAGTTTTTAGCTCCACCCACTGGCTAAACCAGCCCGGCACGCGTCCCATGACAAAGATGGCGGCGAACATTTCGTTTGGGATGCCGAGTGCTTTTAAGATGACGCCGCTGTTGAAGTCTACGTTTGGGTAGAGATTTCGGCTGACAAAGTATTCGTCTTGCAGCACGATCTCCTCTATGCGATTTGCGACTTTTATCAAATTTGAGTCGATGCCTATCTCGTCTATTAAAGCGTCTCGCATCTTTTTTAGCACCTTTGCACGTGGGTCAAAAGTCTTGTAAACTCTGTGTCCTACGCCCATGAGCCGAAACGGGTCGTTTTTGTCTTTTGCGCGTTTTATAAATTTGTCTACATTTTCTACGCTGCCTATCATCTCTAGCTGTTTTACCACGCCTTCGTTTGCTCCGCCGTGTGCGTGCCCCCAAAGTGCGCCGATGCCCGCACTAATGCAGCTGTAAGGGTGGGCGTGAGTGGAGCCTACGTTTCTAACGGTCGTGGTAGATGCGTTTTGCTCGTGGTCAGCGTGAAGCATCAAAATGGCGTCAAGGGCTTTTACCTCGATGGGTTTTAGGTCTACTTTGTCGTGTGGAAAGGCGCGCAAAAGGTAGAGAAAATTCTCTGTAAAACCGCGGTCAAGGTCAGGGTAAACTGGCGGAAAGCCGTGAGCGTGGCGGTAAGAGAAGGCGACTATGGTCGGGACTTTTGCCACGAGGCGTTTGCCGAGCTCCATGTAGTCGTCTATGTTGTCAAAATTCATGTCATGCGTGTAGTAGGCGCTGAGCGTGGCGATGGAGGCTTGTAGGATCGCCATCGGGTGAGCGCGGTCTGGAAAGCAGTCAAAGAGTTTTAACATCTTTTCGTTTAGGTAACTTCGGCTTTTTATCTCCTCTTTGAAGTCGCGAAACTCTTCGTTTGTCGGGAGTTTTTTGTAAAGGAGAAGATAGACAACGTCTAGGTATTTTTTGTTTTCTGCTAGCCATGCGATGTCGTAGCCTCTGTGTAGGAGCTCGCCCTTTTCGCCGTCTATGTAGGTGATGGCTGACTTACATGATGCTGTGTTTGTGTAGCCGTTGTCATATGTAAAAAGTCCGGTTTTTTTGTAGAGTTCAGCTATGTCTACAGCGCTTGCGCCCTTTGTGCCGTCTATGATGGGAAAGTCAAAACTAGCGCCGTTTCTGTTGTCTGTGATGGTTACTGAATTTGCCTTTTTGTGCTCCATGTCGTGCTCCTTGATTCAAAAATGTTGATTCTAGCAAAATAAATTTAAAATAAGCAAAATTTTAGTTTAAGTTATGTTTAAAGATAAAAAGTAGGGCGTTTGTGAATTTGTGGCGATTGTTTTGTGTTTTTTGTAAATTTGCATATTTTGCCGTTTTGCTTGCCGTCAAAAAACGGCGAGCAAAATTCGCTTTACATAAATTCACTGTTTTTCAAATTTACTTTTTCGTGAAAGTCGCCAGTAGATAACGCTAGCACACACAAGCATCAAAATCGAGAGAATCTGCCCCATGCTGAGCCCAAACGCGACAAAACCCATCTGAAAGTCAGGCTCACGAAACGCTTCACACACGCACCTTGCCACGCCATAAGCAAAAAGATAGACGGCTATGAGCTCGCCTTTGAAACTAGCCCACTTTCGCCACACAAGCACAAGCGCAAAAATGACAAGCCCCTCTAAAAACGCCTCGTAAAGCTGGCTAGGATGCCTTAAAGCGTCTGCTACAAAAACGCCCCACGCCACGTCCGTCTCACGCCCCCAAAGCTCTTGATTCAAAAAATTCCCCACGCGCCCAAGCGTGTAGCCGAGCGGAATGGCGATGGCACACAAGTCCAAAAGCTGCCAAAAGTTTTGTTTTTTAAATTTGCAAAAAAGCACGCTAGCGACCACAAAGCCCACAACCGCGCCGTGATAACTCATGCCACGAATCCCGACAAATTCGCCGTTAGCAAAGGGGTTAAAAATTTGCCACGGATGAGTGAGGTAAAACGCCGTTTGCGTGTCATAAATGAGAACATAACCTAGCCTTGCACCTAGCACGACGCCCACTTCTGCCCAAATGAAGTAACTCTCTAGCACGCTAGCACTCACGCCAAATTCACGCGCGAAATGTTTGGCGACAAAAAACGCCACCAAAAGCGCGCCGACATACATGATGCCATACCAATGAACGGCGATGCTACCCACATAAAACGCCACAGGGTCTAGCCACGAGTAGATGAGATTCCAGCTATTCACAGCTCGACCTTTAGTTCTAGCGCGTTTTTGACGAGGTCGCAAAAGTCGTAGAGATATTCGCCGATGGCTTTAAAATACGCCGTTTGCGCATAAAAGCGGCTAAACATGGCAAAGTGCGCCACACTCGGCAAGACACCTTCGGCAAATTTGACTAGCTTGCGTTTTGCGTTTTTGTTTACATTATAGTGAAAGAGTTTGCCTAAAACAAAAAGCACGTTGCTAATGTGTGTCGGCGGAAGTGCGGCAAACCAAACAGGCTCGCCTACTTGTTCTAAAAGCGTGTTCATCTGCTTTTGCGTGATTTTGCCGAAAAAGTCAAGTGCGGTGATCTTTGAGATGCGTTTGCAGTCGGCTTTTATGTCGGAGAGTTTTTCGTTTGCCAGCGAGTAGTCGAGGTATTTTTGTGCGTGGATTTGCCACCTCGAGCCTGACGCCAAAAAGCTCGTTTGTGTAACTTTTTCTAAAAAGCGTTCGTCTAGGTCTTGTGTGAAGTTGCGTGCAAAGAAATTTGAGACAAAAAAGCACACTTCATCGCGCGATTGCGGCGGGCGAGACGAGAGTGGAACAACGTTTATCTTTTGGTTATGAGGTTTTGGATTCGGTAAAATGATAGCGTTTTTCATATAAAGAGCCTTTTAAAAGCGATGTAAATTTCAAATTTAAAAAAAGCCCCGCACGAAGCGGGACAAATAGGGTTAGAGTCTAGACTCATAACGGCGTAGCATCCAAAGTCTTTTTAGAATCTTCTTTCTAGCGGCGATCTTTTGTTTCTTTCTGACTTCTGTCATAGGCTCAAAATATCTTCTAGCGCGAAGTTCAGTCACGATCAGGTTACGATCTGTCTGTTTCTTAAATCTTCTGTATGCTTCATCAAAGCTTTCGCTTGGAAAAAGTTTAACACCAGGCATGACTCATTACCACCTTTCTTTTTAAAATAAATAAGCGGTAATTATAGTTAAAAATAGATTAAAAGATTATAAAATGAAAACGAATTTGTGGGAAATTTTGCGAGAAATTTGTGTTTTGTGTTTTGCGTTCGGAGTTCGGAGTTCGGAGTGCGGAGCGATTTAAGGGGTCGCAGGGGCGAAGCCCC
>DCIZ01000160.1:35630-45921 GCA_002317305.1 Campylobacter sp. UBA1713 | reverse complement strand
AAATTCCGTTTTCTGTTTTCCGTATTCCGTTTTCTGGTACCGCCGTCATTCGCAAGGGAGCATTAGCGACCGAAGAATCCCCCGCCTTTTTAGTGAGTAGAATCTACAAATTTGCTTTTTTGTAAATTTAAAAGATTCTACTCGCTCAAATTTCAGGGGATTCTTCGGTCGGCTTACGCCTCCCTCAGAATGACGGCGTTGTTCGAATTTGTCGAAATTTTGACTAATTTTCGCCATCGCCAGGCGGGGATTCTTCGGTCGTACATCCAGCATCAGAATGACGGCGGTTTGTTTTTGCTTTTTTGATATAGCAAGGCGGGGAATTTTGCATACGCTTTTTACTCTTTTTTCATGACGACCGTCGTGCCAGTCAAGATGTCATGAAGGGCTCGTTTGTCTTTACGAAAGCACGCAACTAGCGAGCCGCCAAAGATGAAAAGCAGGACAAAAAGCAGGTAGCGAGCGAAGTAGGTGAGGGCGGTTGCCTTTTTTCCAGCGAGTGTGATGGCGTAAATTCCTTGCGACTTGTAGCCGGGACTTTGTGCTTTTACGGCAAAAAACGCTGTCAAAACTAGCCCAAAAACGAGCCAAACGCCACTAATGGCAATTTGCGAGCCCTGAAAATCTTCTTTGCCGTTTAAAAAGACGTATGTAACGAGGTAGAGAAGTGGCGCGGCGATGAGAAACATATCTACCACAAACGCCTTTACACGCGAGACTACGGGCGCTGGAATGCCTTTTTGTTTTGCCATTTTGCTTTTCCTTTTTTTTGTTTTTGGTGCTGTTTTTTTAGGCTAAAATTTAGGACGTCTTTAAAATTAAGTGCGGGTTAAAGTTTTTAAAGTCGCCATCTAACGAAAAAGTTTTGCATGCGAGCCTATTTCGACTGCATTTAGCATCAAAATATTTTTGTTTAACTCATATATCAAAACTAAATTTGGCTTTACATGACAATCACGCTCATATTTCGCCATTTTCAATCGCTTTTACAAAATCCTCTGTGCTATCAAAAACAGGCAAAGTGCCATCTTTTAACTGTTTTTGCATCGTCTCTCGCTCATGCAAAATTCGCCTACCGACAGACTTTTTAAGTGTGTAGTCTCTTTGTTTTTCTGCTTTAAACTTATCGACAGTGAGCTTTTTGTTTTTAACAGCGATGTTTATGGCAGTCATGTTTTACTCCTTTTTGTCAAATTTAGATCTTCAACAGCTCCGCCTCTTTGCTTTTTACCATTTCGTCTATCTTTGTCGTTAGCCCGTCTGTGATCTTTTGCACCTCGTCATAGCCTTTTTTTGCCTCGTCCTCGCTAATGCTTTTTTCTTTTTCGAGTTTTTTTATCTCGTCATTTGCATCTTTGCGAATGTTCCTTACACTCACCTTTGCCTTTTCGCCCATCGCCTTTGCCTCTTTGGCGCTTTTTTGGCGGTCTTCTGTCGTCATCGGCGGGAAAAAGAGCTTCACACACTCGCCATCGTTGTTAGGATTTACCCCGATGTTTGCCGCCGCTATGGCGTTTGTGATGGTTTTTAGCATCGGTTTTTCCCACGGCGTGATGGTGATGGTAACGGCATCTGTCGCCATTACGCTTGCTACTTGTGCCACTGGCATCTGTGAGCCGTAATAGTCTACAAAAATGTTGTCCAAAACCGCCGTGCTGACCTTGCCACTTCGCAAAGTTCCAAAATCTTTTTTCAAAGAATCGAGGGTTTTGTCGCCACTTGACTTCTGTTTTGCGTAAATTTCACTTAACATAAATTTTCCTTTTTTATAAGATAAACGGGGGATTCTATCGAAATTTACTTAAATTTAGGTTTTAAGTGCAAAGTGCGTTCGGAAAACGGAAATTTGTGAAAATTCGTTTTTGTTTAAATTTGTAGATTCCATTCGCTCAAAAGTCAGGGGATTCTTCGGTCGGCAAAAGCCTCCCTCAGAATGACGGCGTTGGTTTGTGCTTTTTTGTGAATTTTACTATCCAAACATTGCCGAGCCTACCCGAATCATGTTTGACCCGCACGCCAAAGCCAGCTCATAGTCGCTACTCATGCCCATCGAACAAATAGAAGCTCCGTGCTTAACAAGCCGCTCATAAACCGAAAAACTAGCCTCAAAACTCCGCCTCACCGAAGCGACATCGTCCGTGTGAGCACCGATGCTCATCACGCCCACAGGTCGCAGCCACTTACACTCTTCACGCAACCGCAAAAACGCCTCCACCGCCTCTTCACCCTCCGCCGAAAAGCCCTGTTTGCTCGCCTCGCCCGCCGAATTTAGCTGCAACAAAACCTCCAAAGTGTAGTCCAGTCTAGCCTCCACTTCTAGTGCCGTCTCTACACTCTCGCAGCTTTGCCACAAAACGGGCTTTGCCGCCACCAGCTGACGAATTTTATTTCGTTGCAAACGCCCTATAAAGTGCCATTTTAAATTTGAAAAAGCCTCGCTTCGTCTCGCTAAATTTTGCACATAGTTCTCGCCAAAGTCGCACTGCCCAAGCCCACAAAGCACGCCCACCTGCTCATCTGTCATATATTTTGAGACCGCCACGATACGTGCCCGCCCTTCCACACGCGCCAAAATTTCACCTAGCCTAACCATAGTAGCCTCCTATTCGAAGCAAGTCGTTAAACACCGTAAAGACCATAAACGTCAGCAAAATAGCCATAGACACATATGTTAGCACCACTCTTACACGCTCATTTACCTCGCGGCGAAAGAGCATCTCGTAGAGGTTAAAGACGATGTGCCCGCCGTCAAGCACAGGCAACGGCAAGAGATTCAGCACGCCCAAATTTACAGAGATGAGCGCAGCTAGCAGTAGCACGGTTTCAAACGAGACTTTTGCCGCTTTTGTGGTGATGTCAGCGATGGCAACGATGCCACCCATCTCTTTTACAGGCACGTCGCCAAAGATGAGTTTTGGGACGCTTTGGGCTATTAAAGTAGCGGCGGTTTTTGTCTCACTCCACGCAAAAGCTAGCGTTTCAGTGCCATCAAAGCCCACTTTTACCACGTCGCCGTTTGGCGTGATGCCGATGAGCGGTTTTTTTACACTCTCGCCAAAGACGTTTTTACTTTCGCCCACTTTTGGGGTCAAATTTAAATTTAGCGTCTCGTTGCCACGTTTTACCACTAGTTTCATCTCGCTTTGTTTGACATTTTTGCCGATGTCGCTCCACTCTTTTACACTAGCGCCATCTACTGAAAGCACGACATCGCCCTTTTGTAAAACGCCGCTAGCAGCACTCTCTGGCAAAATTTCGCCCACAGTGGGCGCAAGCTTTGAGACACCGCCAAAAGCTAGCACGAGGTAGATCAAAAACGCCAAAACAAAGTTAAAAAACGGACCAGCAAAGAGAATGAGAATTCGCTTAAACGGCGAGAGTGTGTTGTAGCTGTCGGGGTCAAAATTTTTGTGAGCGGGGTCTGTGTCGCTTTGTCCTTTTAGCTGAACGTAGCCGCCGAGCGGAATGGCACTGAGCCTATATTCTGTGTTACCAAAACGCCAGCCACAAAGCCTTTCGCCAAAACCGATGCTAAAAACCTGCACATTTACGCCTAAAATTCTAGCGACACTAAAATGCCCGAGTTCGTGAAAAAAAACCAGAAATGATATGACGAGGATGGTCGTCAAAAAGTGTGCGCCGTAGCTGTAAAAGGCAAACGCCAAAACAGCCAAGACTAAAAATAGACTTTTCAAATTTGTTTCCTTAAAGTTGTGATTTTGAGTCGATTTTAGTCTATTTTCATTTAAAATTTGCTAAATCATCGCTTCTTTAAATTTTGTTAAAATTAAATTTATTTCAAAGCGTTATAATTCGCAAAATCTTACAAAAGGGAGACAAAAGATGAAAAAAATACTTTTAAGCACTTTAGTCATAGGATATGCATTTTGCGCACAGATAGCCTTTACAGACGCACCAAGCGAGACAGCGAGGCTAAATCCGGGCGAGAATCCAAACGCTGTCATCTCTTACCACTCATCCATAGCTTCGGCAAAAAAGGCGGTGGTAAATGTTAGCACTACAAAGACGACAAAGGTCAAAAACGACATAAGTAGCTTTTTTAACGACCCGTTTTTTCAGGACTTTTTCGGTGAGTTTAACTTTAAAGTTCCACGCCAAAAACAGAAAAAAGTGAGCTCGCTCGGCAGCGGCGTCATCATCTCAAAAGATGGCTACATAGTTACAAACTACCACGTCATAGAAGACGCTGACGAGATCACTGTAACGCTAAACGAGAGTTCAAAAGAATTTGTCGCAAAAGTCGTAGGTTCAGACTCAAAAACCGACCTTGCCATCATTAAGATAGAGGGCGAATTTACACCCATCGCTTTTGCTGACAGCTCAAAAGCACTAGAAGGCGACGTGGTCTTTGCCATCGGCAACCCTTTTGGCGTGGGCGGAAGTGTAACAAGCGGCATCATTTCGGCACTTAACAAAGACAACATAGGGCTAAACCAATACGAAGACTTTATACAGACAGACGCTAGCATAAACCCAGGCAACTCAGGTGGCGCGCTCATAGACTCACGTGGTGCGCTAATAGGCATAAATTCTGCCATTTTGAGCCGAAGTGGCGGTGCAAACGGCGTTGGTTTTGCCATTCCGTCAAACATGGTAAAAGAGATAGCACAAAAGCTAATAGCTGACGGCAAGATAACGCGTGGCTACATAGGCGTAAACATTACAAATTTGACAAAAGACCAGAAAGAAGTCTACAAAAACAACGAAGGCGCTTTGGTTACAAACGTAGAAAAAGATACGCCTGCTGCTGCTGCAAAGCTCCAAAGAGGCGACTTAATAGTGGAGGCAAATGGCAAAAAGATAACAAGCGCAAATGACTTAAAGAATCTCATAGGCTCGCTTGCGCCAAAGAGTAAAGTGGTGGTAAAATTTGAACGAGACGGAAAAATTTTAAGCGCCAGTTTGGTTTTAAGCGAACTCTCTAGCACGCCTAGCGGTGAAAACACAAATTTAGACGGTTTGCGTTTGCAAAATTTGAGCGATGAGCTTCGGGAGAAATTTGGGATTCCAAAGGACATAAGTGGCGTTTTAATCACAAACGTGGACGAAAAGATGAGCAAACTAGGCTTTAAAGAGGGCGATGTCATCATTCAGGTGAATCAAAAAGAGGTGAGTAGCATAGACGAATATCAAAAAGAAGTCAGAAAGATAAAAGCTGAAAAACGCTCACCGCTCATTTGGATAAACAGACAGGGCGTGGCGATGGCGTTTGTGTTGAAAAATTAAGAGGTTTTTAGGAGTGTGGAGTGTGGAAATTTGCGAGCGGAGCTGTTTAAGGGGTCGCAGGGGCGAAAGCCCCCGTCCGCCTGTCCCTTGCCGTTTTTATTTGAGATTTATCGAAAAGAAAAACGGCAAGGGACAAATAAAAAAGCGTTAGCTTTTTACCTGCGGAGTGTGGAGTGCGTTCGGATTGCAGAATGCGGAAAACGGAATTTGTAAATTCCGTTTTCCGCACTCCGCACGCACGCACTCACAAAACGCACACTCCGTTGAGGTCGCTTTTTGGTGAGATGAGCAGCTCTTCATGCGAGCACGTTTCACCACGGCGAAATTTGGCGATGCCAGCACGTGCTATCATGGCGGCATTGTCGCTACAAAATTTAAGCGGCGCAAAGAGCAGACGTGAGCCAAATTTATCACAAAGTTTAGTAAGCTTGCTACGCAAAACCAAATTTGCACTAGCTCCTCCCACCACACCAAAATTCTCAAACCTTTCACTTTCAAAAACGCGTTCTAGTTTGTCTAAAATGTGTAAAATCGCCGCTTTTTGAAACGCCGCACAAATTTCACCACGAGAAAATTCACCACTCTCCACCGCCAAACGCACCTGATTCTTCAAACCAGAAAAGCTATATTCTAGCCGTTTGTCGCCTTTTAGTGGCACGGTAAATTTTAGCCCTTTTGACGCACCGCTCTCCTCAAACGCCAAAGCCTCACGCTCCACTACCGCGCCACCTGGGTAGCCCAGTGAAAGCATCTTTGCCACCTTGTCAAAACTCTCGCCAAAGCTGTCATCGCCCGTCTTTGCCAGCACGCAAATTTGCCCTTTTGTGTCTAGCCGTAAAACCATCGTGTGCCCGCCGCTTACGAGCAAAACGCCCAACGGCAGACGCACTTCACTCTCCAAAAAAAGCGAGTAAATGTGCCCCAGCAGATGATTCACCGCCACAAGCGGCACGCCGAGTGCGATGCTAAGCGCTTTTGCAGCACTTACGCCAGATATGAGGCTTACGCTAAGACCTGGCGCATTTGTAACGGCTATGGCTTTGACTTGTGGGAAAAACTCACGCGCACGGGCGAGAATTTGCGGCAAAGCTTGCGTGTGAAGCCGTGCGGCGAGCTCTGGCACTACGCCACCAAAAGTGCTGTGAATCTCCTCTTGTGTAACTTTTTCGTAAAACGCCAGCGTAAAATCTTCACGCATGAGTGCGACCGAACTGTCATCGCAACTGCTTTCTATGGCTAGAATCATCACTTCTCCTCGCTAAAATGGTTGAAATTTTTAGGCAGAATCAAATTTAACAAAACGCCAGTGATGGCGCCAAGCCCTATGCCGCTAAACTGCGCAAAACCAAAGTCAAAGATCATGTTGCCTAGCGCAAAGACCAAAATGAGCGAGATGATGATGGTGTTGCGTGAGTTAGAGAGATCTACCTGGTGTTTTATGAGCGTCTCTAGCCCGACACTTGCGATGATGCCAAAGAGTAAGACCATGATGCCGCCGATGACGCAAGCAGGAATCGTCATGATGAGTGCGCCGAGTTTGCCGACAAAAGCAAGCGCTATGGCAGTCAGCGAAGTCCACGTCATGATGGCAGGATTAAAGGCGCGTGTTAGCTTTACCGCACCTGTTACTTCGGCGTAGGTTGTGTTTGGCGGACCGCCAAAGAGTGCGGCAGCTGAGGTGGCAAGCCCGTCGCCTAAAAGTGTGTTTTTAAGTCCGGGGTTTTTTAGAAAGTCTGTTTTTGTAACGCTTGAGATGGCGAGGAGGTTGCCGACATGCTCGATGGTGGGCGCTATGGCGACTGGAATCATGTAGAGAACGGCGTTTAGGTTAAATTCGGGTGCGGTGAAATTTGGGACGGCAAACCACGCGGCGTTTAGCACAGGCGTAAAGTCTACTATGCCCGCCACTAAGCTAGCTGTGTAGCCCACTGCCACGCCGACTAAGATGGGAATGAGCTTAAAGATGCCACGCCCAAAGCTAATGGCTACTATGGTAGCAACAAGCGTAATGCCAGCTATGATGAGGCTTGTGGTGCTAGAGTAAGCCGCACCTTTGCCCATCGCCATGCTAACGGCACTCGGGCTTAAAATGAGCCCTATGGTGATGATGACGGGGCCTACTACCACAGGCGGGAGAAGTTTGTGAATGAACTCGTCGCCTTTGAAACGCACGACAAAACTAACGACCACGTAAAAAAAGCCCGAAGCGACTACGCCGCCAAGCGCTGCTGCCATGCCCCACTGCTGAACGCAAAAAGTGATGGGTGCTATGAAGGCAAAGCTAGAGGCTAAAAAGATGGGGACGACTTGACGTCTGGTGCAAATTTGGAAGATGAGCGTGCCGATGCCAGCGGTAAAAAGCGCTACGCTCACGTCAAGCCCGGTTAGAAGTGGCATCAAAACCAGCGCACCAAAAGCCACGAACAAAAACTGCGCTCCTAAAAGTGCATCTTTTGGGCGAAAGATGTAACCATCGTATTTTTCCATGTTTTTCCTTTTTTGTATTACTTCACCGACTCTAAGGCTTTCGTCTAAGCTAAAACAAATTTAAAAATGTGGGAAAAATAAAAAGATGTGTTTTTAGTAGAAAAGTGGCGTCCCCAAGAGGATTCGAACCTCTGACCTCAAAATTAGGAATTTTGCGCTCTATCCTGCTGAGCTATGAGGACGTCTGAAAGTGGGCGATTTTAACAAAAAATAAATTAAAATTTGCTAAAATGCGGTTTAAATTTAAACAAACTTGTTTGTTACGAGACGTTGATGCAAATAGCAAACAGGTCGAATCTAAAAAAAGGACAAAAATGAAATCACCACACACTGGCATCAAACGCATTTTTCATGCGTTTTTCTACTCTGTCGAGGGCTTCAAAGCGGCGTTTAAAAGCGAGGCGGCATTTCGCCAAGACTTGCTGCTTTGCGCTCTTTTGTCTGGCGTTTTGGTAGCACTTGAGTTTTACGCACCGCTAAGCCTTGCTGAACTTTTGCTACTCGTTTTTACCATGTTTTTCTTGCTTTTTGCCGAGCTGACAAACACCGCCATCGAAGTTTGCATCGACCGCATCGGCGCAGAATACCACGAGCTTAGCAAAAAGGCAAAAGATATAGGCAGTTTGCTTGTGCTTTTGGCACTCATTTTCATGGCGGTTTGCTGGATTTGCGTTTTGGTGCGCGCTTTTGCGTAAATTTGAAAATTTAAAAATGCCGTTTTCTTATGACGGCGTTTTTAAGTGTATGAAGTGGTTTGTGTGTTGTTTTTTGATGAATGATAAATTTGGATTATTATGTTTTGAGTAAGATAAAAAAATGGCTCCGGATGCTGGATTCGAACCAGCGACCAATCGGTTAACAGCCGACTACTCTACCGCTGAGCTAATCCGGAACACGTAAGGCATATGATTTAAAAAACGAGTGTGATTTTACCATTTTTTTTTGCATTTGTCAAGGGTTTTTTGCAAATTTAGCTAAATTTAAGTTTATACCTGTCGGAATGCGTTCGGAAAACGGAATGCGGAGTGCGGAATTTGAGAAAAAGCCAAGTTACAAAATTCCGTTTTCCGTTACCGACCGAAGAATCCCCCGCCTTTTAAGCGAGTAAAAAAGTCAAATTCATAAAAAAGTAAATTTTGACAAATTCCGTTTTCTGTATTCCGTTTTCAAATTAGGTAAAAAGCTAACGCTTTTTATAGTCCCGCCGCCGTTTTTCTTTTCGATAAATCTCAAAGAAAAACGGCGGCGGGACGAGCGGGCGGGGGCTACGCCCCTACGCCCCCTTTTTTGAAAACGGAAAACAGAATGCGGAAAACAGAATGCGGAAAACTGAATTTGTAAAAATTCGCTTTTTTGTAAATTTGTAAATTCCGTGTTCCGCTCTCCGCTTTCCGTTCTCAGAACCTAGACCTCTCTTGCACCGACCTCACAAAATACTTCGCATTTTCCACTGGCACGTCTGGCAAAATCCCGTGCCCTAAGTTAAAAATATGCCTTCGGTTTTGCATGACTTTTAGCACCGCTTCTACCCCTTCGTCTATGGCATCTTTTGAGTAGAGGCGGTTTGGCTCCATGTTTCCTTGCAAAACAAAACGCTCGCCCAAAGCCGCTTTTACCGCGCCTAGCTCGCTACCCCAGTCCACGCCGTAGACGTCAAATTTGCACCCAGCGAATTTTTCTAGCCCCACGTGGTGGTCTTTTGCAAAGACAATGAGCGGAATGTGCGGATAGCGCGCTTTGAGAAATTCGCAAATTTCGTTTATGTAAAAAAGCCCAAACTCCTCATAAGCCCGCCCTTCTAGCGCGCCCGCCCAGCTGTCAAAGATCTGAACGGCGTTTACGCCTGCCTCTATCTGCCGTGAAATGTAGAGTTTTAGGCACTCTGTTACTTCGCGTAAAATGGCGTGCAAAAGCGCAGGTGCGGCATAAAGCATGCGTTTGCAAACGTTGTAAGTTTTGGTCGTTTTGCCCTCTATCATGTATGTAGCTAGCGTCCACGGCGCGCCGCAAAAGCCTATTAGCGCTTTGTCTGGCGAGAGTGAAGTGCGGACTAACCGCACGGCGTCATAGACGTAGCCTAGCCCGTCAGCGCCGCGAGTGGCGTTTAGCTTTTTTAGTGCCTCAAGCGAATTTATGGTGGTTTCAAAAAGCGGACCTTCGCCCTTTTCAAACCGCAAATTCATGCCCATCTCAGCAGGCACTACCAAAATGTCGCTAAACAGAATCGCCGCATCTACGCCGAGTGCTTCTACAGGCTGCAAAGTAACTTCGCAGGCGAGTTCGGGCGTTTTGCAAAGCGTCAAAAAGTCGCCAGCTTTTGTGCGCGTTTGCATATACTCTGGCAAGTAGCGACCTGCTTGACGCATCATCCAAACAGGCGTGTAAGGTGTTTTTTTTCCGAAACAAGCATCTATAAAGATCATTAAATTTCCTTTGAGTTGAATTTTTCTTGATTCTACTTAAATTTGCTTAAAATAGCGAAATTTTGAGTTTAGAGTAGGGAAAATTCAAATTTTGGTAAAAAGCTAACGCTTTTTTGTAGTCCCGCTGCCGTTTT
>DCIZ01000160.1:29498-35615 GCA_002317305.1 Campylobacter sp. UBA1713 | reverse complement strand
TTTTCGATAAATCTCAAAGAAAAACGGCAGCGGGACGGGCGGACGGGGGCTACCGCCCCTGCGACCCCTTTCGGAATGCGAAAAACAGAAAACGAATTTATAAAAATTCGCTTTTTTGTGAATTTTAAAAATTCTTCGTGCGCTTGCAAATGGTGGCGTTGCACATGTTTTTTCGATGTTTGAAAATTTTTTAGTCAAAAAAGAGTTCGCAAACCTCTTCGTCATCGTCAAATTTAGCCACGCCTGCCACGCGCTCGCTCGCCTCTTTTGCCACCGCTTCGTCCTCCACCGAGAGCCAGCGAAACATCTGCCCGTGTTGGCTCGTGCCGTCTAGCAAGTCGCCGCACTTTCTGTTTGCTAAGTCTAGCCGTGCTATCTCAAAGCCGTCCAAAGTCCTAGAAAAATCCACCAGTCGTTTTGGCACTTCGCGAAGTTTTGTATATATGTAGCACCACCCTTCGCCGCCATTTCGCCCGACTCGCCCGCGAAGCTGGTGAAGTGTAGCTAGCCCCAGCCTCTCAGCGCCTACTATGACTATGGTCGTAAGACGCGGAAGCGAGATGCCGACCTCCACGATAGTAGTCGTCAAAAGCAAATTTCCACTCTCACGAAACGCCTCCAAAATCCTCTCTTTCTCCTTGTCTGAGCCGTGCGTAACAAAGACCTTTTCAAATTTGCTTTGCCAAAAAGGCGCACTTTCGTTTAGGCTTTGGTAGACACTGCTTTGGCTTTCGCTCACGAGCGGATAGACGACTATGGCTTGTTTGCCGCGTTTAAATTCGCTTTTTAGGTGTGTTAGCAGCTCTGGAAACTGCTGGTTTTGCAAAATGATGGTCTGAATTTTTTTCTCAAAAGGAATCTCTTTTAGGAGGCTAAATTTGACAAAATTCCCTTGCATGAGCGTTAGTGTTCGTGGTATGGGCGTGGCGCTAAACTGGACAAAGTGCGGGCGGAGTGCGTTTGCCGCAACTAGCTTTGAGATGAGCTCTCTTTGTGCTGAGCCAAAGCGGTGCTGTTCATCTACCATCACGATGACACAAGGCGGCAGTTCTGCCCACAAAAGCGCGTGCGTGCCGACTATGAGGTGGGCGTCTTCAAGCTTTTGTTTTTTTGTGCGGCTTTTTACCAGCACGGGGCGTAAAAATTCAGGCAAGAGGCGTTTTGCTTCGTTGTAAATTTGTTCAGCGAGGATGGAAGTAGGCGCCATGATGAGTGCAATTTGTGGAAAGACAGAAAGAGCGCTTGCTAGCATCACGAGGGTTTTGCCAGAGCCCACGTCGCCCATGACTACACGCTTTGAGGCTTTTTGTGAGGCGAGGTCGGCGCGAATTTCGTTTATGGCGTTTTTTTGGTCGTTTGTGGGGGTAAAAGGCAAATTTGCCAGCCACTCTTTTAGGTCAAAAAGCGTGCATTCGGGTGCTAGAAAGTCTGACTTTTTGTGCGAAATTTTTAGTGCGTAGTTGTAGGCTTCTAGCCGTTTTAGCCTTTCGACTATGTCCGGGCGGGCGGGCAAATTTGTCGCTAGCGTTAGTCCGTCTCTTTCGTTTTCGTTTAGTTTTAGCAGTAGGTTTGCTTCATCTCTTGTGAGTCCTTCGGCGGTGAGATTTGTGCTAGTAACGTAGGTCGCTTTTAGCGAAGTTATGGTCTCGTCAGTTAGGTCTGTTTTGTAGATGGCACGGATGCCGCCAGTTTTGGAGATGATGCGCGGATTCACAAACTGCCACGTGTCAAAGCGAAATTCGCTTTTGGCGTGGATGAGGACGGTTTTGCCGCCTTTAAAAGCACCGTAGTGCCATGGCTTTGCGTTAAAGATGATGATGCGGACAGCACTTCGCCACGCGTGGCAGATGGCACTGACTAGCAGCATGTTTTGTCCTTTTGTGGTAAAGCCTTTTAGCTCGACTTCTACCACGCACTCGCCTTCTGTGGGGTGCTTTGTGAGGCGGTAGTCTTCAAAAGTTTGTGGCAAAAAGAGTGCCAAGTCTAGCAAGCTAGTAACGCCGATGGTTTTTAGTTTTTCTCTATCTTGTGGTGGGAATTTTAACATTTTTAAATTTGCCTTGTTTGTTTTTTCCAAATTTACGAATTTAAAATTTTAACCAAAAAGTCTTAATTTAAACTATTTTTGATATAATCGCTAAATTTTACTAAAAGGTGAGAACTATGTATGAGACTATTTTTAGAGAGTATGACATTCGTGGCGTTTTTGAGCGCGACCTAAACGAAGAGAGTGTGAGTGCCATCGGCGTTTGTTTGGGGCGAGAGCTGGCAGGGCGTGGCGTAAAGAGTGTAAGCGTGGGTTTTGACGCTAGGCTTAGTAGGCAGACGCTTTTTGGCTTTTTGGTGAGCGGGCTAAATGCTGCTGGACTTAACGTTTTTGACATCGGGATGCTACCGACACCAGTGGGGTATTTTAGCGTTTTTACTGGGCGGTTTGATGCAAACATCATGATAACAGGCTCGCACAATCCAAAAGAATACAACGGCTTTAAGATAACTGTGGGTTCTGACAGCTTTTTTGGGGACGACATCCAAAAGCTAAAAGTGGCGGTAGATGAATTTATAAAAAGCGGCGAAAAGGTAGAGTTAAATTTGAGTGCGACAAAAGCAGACGTTTTGACAGACTATGTGAATTTTTACAAAGAGAATTTCGCTCACCTAAACGGCTTTGACAAAAAAGTCATCTTTGACTGCGCAAATGGCGTGGCGGGCATCACGCTAGAGAAAATTTTAAAAGTGCTCGGCGTGGAGGCGAAAATTTTGTTTGCAGAGCCTGACGGGAATTTTCCGAATCACCACCCAGATCCTAGCGAAGAGAAGAATCTAGCCGACTTGAAAAACGCTTTAAAAGGCGAATTTGAACTAGGCATCGGCTTTGACGGAGATGCTGACCGTGTCGCGGTGCTAACGAAAAAACGTGCCATAAAAGGCGATGAGCTGGCTTATCTTTACGCGCTAAACATGAAAAATCCGCGCGTTTTAGGCGAGGTGAAGTGCTCGCAAAATATGTACGATGAGATAGAGAAATTCGGGCACGCTTTCATGGGCAAAACTGGACACTCAAACATAAAAAAAGCGATGAAAGAGCTAAACATAGACATGGCGGCGGAGGTGAGCGGGCACATCTTTTTTAAAGAGAGGTTTTTTGGCTTTGATGATGCGGTTTATGCGGCGATTCGCGTTTTGGAGCTGGTGAAAAACGGCGTAGATCTTGACGGCGAGCTAGACAAACTACCGCCACTTTTTTCTACTGACGAGGAGAAGATAGAGGCGAGTGATGAGGCAAAATTTGAGATAATAGCGCGGTTTAAGGAGCTTTTACGTAGTGGCGAGTGCGACTTGCCAAAGATTCTTGACATAGTTGACATCGATGGCGTGAGAATCAAATTTGACGGCGGTTGGGCTTTGCTTCGGGCGTCTAACACGACGCCGGTTTTGGTTACTAGATTCGAGGGAAAAGAGGAGGCTTTTGTGAGGGAGCTGCAGGCAAAAGTGGTGAGAATCGTGGAGAGGCTGAAAGCGGAGGAGCTATGAGCTAGCGATTATCAAAAAAGCAAAAACAGAACGCCGTCATTCTGAGGGAGCGATAGCGACCCGAAGAATCCCTTGCCTTTTAAGCGAGTGGAATCGTCAAATTTGAGAAAAAGCAAATTTTGACAAATCCGCTTTCCGTTTTTCCGCACTCTGTTTTCTGAATGCGGGGGATTCTTCGGTCGGCTTACGCCTCCTCAGAATGACGGTGTTGATTTGTGCTTTTTGGCAGTTTTGCAAATTTACGCCCTCGCTAGGTGCGGAATGACGGCGTTGTTTGAATATTTTCTAAAAATGTAAATTTCCGTGCAACACAAATTTAAAATTTCAAAAAAAGGCAAGATATGATTATTGAAAAAAAACTTGGTGTCTATCATTACGAAGAGAAAGCCCCGTCTGTCGAAACGCCAGAACAAAAACAAGAGAAACGTGGCAAGATCATCTTTGTTTTTGCGTTGCTTTTTTTTGGCGTTTTGGTCATGCTTTTTGCTTTTTTTTATCGTGCTACTTTTGACAGAAAGCTCCCACGCATGCAAAACAAAGATATAGAGACGGCATTTCGTGGAAACATCATCACAAAAGATGGTTTTGAGATAGCGACCAGCCAGAAGTTTTACAAGATCACCGTAGATTCTAGAAGCATCGACCCAAACAAAAAAGAGCTTTTTGTAAAACTCTACTCCATTTACGCAAAAGAAGACCCAAAAAAGATCGAGCGTGTCATAGCAAAAGAGGGTTACGTAACACTCTCTTTAAACGTAAATTCGCAAATGGCAGCGCAGATAAAAGACCTTTCACGCAAATTTTACCAGTTTGGCGTCTTTGTGCCGTTTGAGAATCCAAAAACAAAACGCGCTGTTACGCACGGAATGGACATCATAGAGAGCGGGCAGACGAGAGACTACCTCGTGGGCGATACGCTTACGCCTGTCATTGGCTACACGCAGAGGCAGGAGAAAGAGGACTTTTTGCACAGCGTGGGAATCAAGGGCGTGGAGGGTTTTTACAACGCAAATTTGAGTGCGAAGCAAGACGCGAGACTAGTGGGTCCTAGGGACGTAGGTAGTAACATCATACTTAGCAAAGAGACGTTGCAGGCACACAGAATAGACGGGCAAGATGCGGTGCTAAACATAGAACTCCGTTTGCAACGCCGCATCGAAGGGCTCATAGACGAGCGCATAGCAGCACTAAAAGCGCGTGAGATCATAGTAGGCGTGATGGAGGCTAAAACGGGCAAAATTCTCACACTTGCGACAAGCTCGCGGTTTTTGCCAAACTCCATCACAAAAAACGACTACAGCGCGCTAAACGTGGCGGCGGTCGAATACGCTTATGAAGTGGGGTCGGTCTTTAAGCCTTTTGTCTTTTCTGTGCTTTTAAAAGAGAACGCCGTAGATGCTTTTGAGCGAATTTTGCTGGGCGGTGGCAGATATACTGTGGGGGCTCACACCATCACAGACAGCCACTCAAATGACTACTTAAACGCTGAAGATATCATCACAGTTAGCTCAAACATAGGCATGGCAAAGCTAGCGACTAGGATTAGCGAAGAGAGGCTTTTGGCGGGCTTGCGTGAATTTGGCTTTGCTAGCCCTAGCGAGATAGACTTAGGCTACGAACAAGTAGGACATTTGCCGACTTTAGCCAGCCTAAAACAGAGCGCGGTAGACAGGGCTAGCATTAGTTTTGGTTATGGCATGAGTGCGACTTTTATGCAGCTTTTGCGTGGTTACAACGCCATAAACAACAACGGCATTTTGGTAGCACCACGCGTGGTTTCGCACCTACAACGAGGCAACGAAAAGGTGAGCGTGGAGAGCGAGAGTAGGCAAATTTTGCCGCCTGCCATCGCGTGGGAGATGAAGCGAATTTTGACAAAAGTAGTAGAAAGTGCACGAGGGACTGCTAGGCGGGCGAGAATTCCGGGGCTTTTGGTGGCGGGAAAAACAGGCACAGCACACATCTACACACGTGGGAGTTACAGCAAGGAGCGTTACAATGCTAGCTTTTTTGGCTTTGCAGGCGACAAAACTGGTGCTAGCTACACCATAGGCGTTTTGGTGCGTGAGCCAGAGCCCGTTTCGCCAAACTACTTTGCGAGTGTGAGCGCTTTGCCTATCTTTAAACGAGTGGCTGAGATTCTAGCCGAAGATGGCTACTTAAAGATAGACCAAAGTGCGAAAAAGCATGAGGTAAAACATACAGGAAAGGACATTTTGGACTGATTGCGTGCGGAGTGCGTGCGGAAAACGGAATACAGAAAACGGAAAACGGAATTTGTTAAAATTTGCTTTTTTGTGAATTTGACTTTTTTACTCGCTTAAAAGGCGGGGGATTCTTCGGTCGGTAACGGAAAACGGAGTGCGGAAAACAGAGAACGGAATTTGTAAAAATTTGCTTTTTCTCAAATTTGACGATTCTACTCGCTTAAAAGGCAGGGGATTCTTCGGTCGGCTTTGCCTCCCTTACGAATGACTGCGTTTGTTTGTGCTTTTTTTGATAATCGCAAATTTCCGTTTTCTGCATTTCGTTTTCAGAAACGGGGTCGCAGGGGCAACGCCCCCGCCCACCGTCCCGCCGCCG
>DCIZ01000160.1:19890-29432 GCA_002317305.1 Campylobacter sp. UBA1713 | reverse complement strand
GGGACAAATAAAAAGCGTTAGCTTTATGCGGAATGCAGATTATAGAATGCGGAATGCAGAATTTAAAAAATTCTCTTTTAGCCAAATTTGACGATTCTACTCGCTTAAAAGGCAGGGGATTCTTCGGTCGGCTTTGCCTCCCTTACGAATGACTGCGTTTGTTTTACGGTTCTGTGTAACCGCAAGTTACCGCACTCCGCACTCTGTTTTTCGCATATATGGTTAAATTTAAGTCCTATTTTGTTACAATGTTTTTAAAAATTTAGATATTAAGGATACAAAGGTGAAAAAATTTTTATCTGTGGCTGTTTTGTCAGCCGTTTGTTTTGTAGGCTTGCACGCAAAGAGTGATAGCGAAAAAGAGAAGTTAGCAGCGCTAGAAAAGTTTACAAAGTCTGTGGCTATCATCGAAAAATATTATGTAGACAACATAAACTTTACCACCATCGTAGACAAAGCCATCAGTGGCATGATGTCAAATTTGGACGCGCACTCTAGCTTTATGGACGAGAAGGGCTTTAAGGACATGCAGATAAGCACAAAGGGCGAATTTGGCGGGCTTGGCATCACGGTAGGCATGAAAGAGGGCGCACTAACAGTCATCGCACCCATAGACGGCACGCCTGCTGACAAAGCTGGACTAAAGTCAAACGATGTTATTTTGAGAATAGACGGCAAAAGCACCATCGGCATCACCATCGACGAAGCGGTGAATCAGATGCGTGGCAAGCCAAAGACCGCCGTTACCATCACCATTTTGCGTAAAGGCGAAAAGAAGCCGTTTGACGTGAAGATAGTTCGCGACATCATAAAAGTCGACTCTGTCTACACAAAAACCATAGAAGGCACAAATTTTGGCTACATTCGTGTAACAAATTTCGACCAAAAAGTAACAGACGGCGTTAGCGACTTTTTAAAGAAAAACAAAAATTTAAGTGGCTACATACTCGACCTTCGAAACAACCCAGGCGGGCTTTTAGACCAGGCGGTGAGCTTGACGAATCTCTTTGTGAGCGAAGGCGTCATAGTCTCACAAAAGGGACGCGAGGGGACAAAAGAGGAAAAACACGAGGCTAGTCGCTACAAAAAACTCACAGACGCGCCGCTTGTCGTGCTCATAAATGGCGGAAGTGCGAGCGCTAGCGAGATAGTTAGCGGTGCTTTGCAAGACCTAAGCCGCGCAGTAATCGTGGGCGAAAAGAGTTTTGGAAAAGGTAGCGTTCAGATGATCGTTCCTTTGGGCGAAAAGGAGGCTTTGAAACTCACGACAGCACGCTACTACTTGCCGAGCGGGCGAAGCATTCAGGCAAATGGCTTGGAGCCTGACATAGTCGTAGCGCCGGGCAAAGTGCCAAACAGCGAGGCAGATTCGTTTAGTCTAAAAGAGGCAGACCTTAAAAAACATCTCACGAGCGAGCTAAGTAAAGTAGACAGCACTGTGGAGGTGAAAAAAGAGAATGACAAGAGTAAAGTCGTCAGTAAAAAGCAAATTTTAGAGGACATTCAGCTAAAAAGCGGCATCGATGCTTTGAAAGTTTTGACAAATTTGACAAAAAAAGCTAAAAACGGAGCGAAAAAATGAGAAAACTTCTTTTGATTTTGGCGTTTTTTCTCTCGCTTTTTGCGGCTGACGAGCCAAAAAATGTCGCACCAAAGCCAGAAGTAGAGGACATAGCGAGCGCAAGGCAGATGACTTTGGCGGTGCTCGGTGTGCCAAAAGAGGTCGTGGAGAATCAGGTCTTTGTGGCGACTTTGCGTGCAAATACAAACCAAAAGATAGGCTTTGAAGTGGAGCTAAAGCTAAATTTGGCGGGTGCGGTTTTGTTAAACGAAAACGCTGAGCTGAGCGAAGTGGCACAAGGTGTCTTTGAGGCGCAGATGTGGCTGATGATGCCGCGCGCTGGCAAGGTGGGAAGTGCGAGTGTAACTTTGCGTAGAAATGGCGAGTTTTTTGAGAGTAAGAGTGTAGCTTTCCCGAATCCTCGCGTGGTGAGTTACGCCACAGCAAAAGGCTACTCAAATTTGGTCGCAGATGAGCTAGTGGTAACGAGCCTAAAAACAAGACAGCTTGATGTGGACAACAACATCGTTTTGGTAAATTTGCGTGGCAAAAATGTAAACATAAACACGTTTAAACTAAATGGCGTAGAGAAGCAAGGTGTGAATTTTGTGCGTGGCAACACAAACAAACAGAGCGGGCAGGTCTTTTTGGTGGTGCCACGAAGTCAAACGGATGTGGAATTTACATATTTTGATTTGGCGAAAAAGTCGCTTTCAAATTTGAATTTAAAGATAAACGTCGAGGAGCTTGGCGACAATGCAAACACAGACCTAAACCCGCAAGAGGGTGGCGTGGAGTTTTACAAACGTGTAACGGCGGGCGTTTTGGGGACACTTTTTGCTTTGGCGGCGGGGCTTTTGGCGTTTTTTAGGCGTAAGCGTTTGAAGATGGCGGGCGAGAGTTTTGGGCATGTAAGCGAGGCTAGTGCGGCTGAAACTAGTAGCACAGAAAAGAGCACGGCAGAGAAGAGCGAAAAGTCAAATTTGGCAAATTTGGCTAGCGGTGATGGTGCGGCAAAAGCTAAAAAGTCAAAAAACAAAAAAGTGGCAAATTTAAGTAGCACGGAAAACAGCACAAAAACGGCGAAAAAAGGGTTTAAGTGGATAGTTATTTTTGCGGTTTTGTCGCTCATTTGTTGGGGTTATGTGGTCTTTAGTAGGACGAGTTTTGAACAGATGAATTTGGCTGAAAAGAGTGTGGTGCGAATTTTGCCGATGGAGAGCTCAAACATCTTTTTCATAGCCGACAAGAGTGTTGAGGTGGATGTGTTAAACCGCGTGGGGAGTTTTACAAAGATAAAACTTGGCAACAAGATAGGATGGACAAAAAATGAAAATCTCAGGTAAAAAGATTCTAAACCGCATAAAGACCTACCTCTTTGCGGCGGAGATGTGCGTTAGCATTAGCATCGTCATCATTTCGATGTTTTTGTTTAGGAGCAAGACGCAGACGATTCGCTCGGTTTGGGCGCGTTCGCAGTGTAGGCTACTCGGGTGCAAATTTGAGGTAGAGGGCGAGCCAGATGCGGCGGCAAATTTGGTAGTGGCGAATCATCAAAGCATGCTTGACATTCTCGTGATGCTAGGCTACTACCCGGCAGACTTGGCTTTTGTGGCGAAAAAAGAGATAGGCGACATAACTTTTTTTGGGCAGACGGTGAAGCTAACAAAGATGATTCTAGTAGACAGAAACGATGCTAGGTCGATGGTAAAGATGTTAAAAGAGTGCAAAGAGAGGCTTTCAGAAGGACGCAAAATTTTCATCTTTCCAGAGGGGACGCGTGGCAATGGCGACAAACTTTTGGCGTTTAAAAGTGGCGCAAAGGTGATGGCAGAGAAGCTAAAACTTCGCATTCAGCCAGTGGTGCTAGTAAACACGCGCTCGGTGATGGACAGCCAAAACTTTCGGCTAGGCGACAAGGAGCCGTGGGTGAAGATCATCTACTTGCCTGCTTTTGATGTAGAGCCTGCAAACGAAGGGTGGTACGAGAGACTTCAAGAGCAGATGGGTAAAGCGCATGACAGGGCTTTGAAAAAGAGATTCGTGATGGCGGAAGTGATGAGTGCGTGAGAGTGTGTGCTGGGTGCGTTCAGAATGCAGAGTGCGTTCGGAGTGCAGAATGCAGAAACTGCGATTCTTTAGAATCGACAAACAAATTCACGAAAAAAGCGAATTTACAAAAATTCCGTTTTCTGTTTTCCGCACTCCGTTTTTCCGTTTTCCGAAATGGGTCGCAGGGGCTTGCCCCCGTCTGCCGTCCCTCCAACACTTTTTCTTTGAACGAAGTGAAAAGAAAAAGTGTTGGAGGGACTACAAAAAAAGCGTTAGCTTTTTTACTAAATTTGAAAAAATCGTAATTTTTGTTAAAAAGCTAACGCTTTTTATTTATCCCGCCGCTTTTTTCTTTTCGCTAAAGCTTAAAGAAAAAAGCGGCGGGATGGGCGGGCGGGGGCTACCGCCCCTGCGACCCCTTTCGGAAAACAGAATGCGGAAAACGGAAAGCGAAATTTCGCTATTCGACCCTACTTTTTTGCAATAGTCTAAATTTTAAAAAAACAAATTTTAAGGAAAAAAAGATGAAATTTGAAACAGTCATTGGTTTAGAGGTGCATTGTCAGCTTAACACAAAAACGAAAATTTTTTGTAACTGCTCTACGAGCTTTGGCGATGAGCCAAACACCCACGTTTGTCCTACTTGTCTAGCCTTGCCAGGAGCACTTCCTGTGCTAAACGTCGAGGCAGTCAAAAAGTCCATAAGTTTTGGCAAAGCCATAAACGCAAAAGTAAACAAAAGAAGTGTTTTTGACCGCAAAAACTACTTCTACCCAGACTTGCCAAAAGCCTACCAAATTTCGCAGTTTAGCTACCCTATAGTAGAAAACGGCGAGCTTTTCATAAGCGTAGAAGGTGGCGTGCAAAACAAGCGAATAGGCGTAACTAGAGCGCACCTAGAAGAGGATGCGGGCAAAAATTCGCACGGCGTGGCGAGTAGCTTTGTGGACTTAAACCGCGCAGGCACACCGCTACTTGAGATAGTCAGTGAGCCAGACATAAGAAGCAGCGACGAAGCGGTGGCTTACCTAAAAAAACTTCACGGAATCTTGCGTTTTTTAAACATTAGCGATGCAAACATGCAAGAGGGAAGTTTTAGGTGCGACGTAAACGTAAGCATCCGCCCGCAAGGCGACACAAAACTCTACACACGCGTCGAGATAAAAAACCTAAATTCATTTCGCTTTATACAAAAAGCCATAGAATACGAAGTCGAGAGGCAAATTTGCGCTTGGGAAGATGGCAAATATGAAAAAGAAGTGGTGCAGGAGACGCGGCTTTTTGACACAGTAAAGCTGGTTACAAAATCGATGCGAAGTAAAGAGGACAGCGCGGAGTACCGCTACTTTCCAGACCCTGACCTCTTGCCTGTGGAGATAACAGACGAGATGATGGAGGAGTGTTCTGTTTTGCCAGAGTTGCCTGACGAAAAACGGGCGCGCTACGAGAGCGAGCTGGGGCTAAAATTTAAAGATGCGGAGGTTTTGACCTCTAGTTATGAGATGGCGGTCTTTTTTGAGGCGATGCTAATTGCTGGTGCTAACGCAAAGATGGCGTGTAGCTGGCTCGTGGTGGAGCTGCTAGGGCGGCTAAAAAACGGCGTAACCATAGAAGAAAGCCCGGTAAGTGCGGCGCGTTTGGCTGAGCTAGTGCGCGCAGTGGAGAGTGGCGTAGTGAGCAACAAAGCGGCAAAAGATGTGCTAGACTACCTAATGGAGCACGATGAAAACGTGGAAGCAGTGGTAGAAAAACTGGGGCTAAAGCAGGTAAATGACGACAGCGCGGTTGAGACGGCAGCGCGTGCGGTGGTGGCGGCAAATGCAGACAAAGTGGCAGAGTATAAAAGTGGCAAAGATAAACTCTTTGGATTCTTTGTGGGGCAGGTGATGAAAGAGGGCAAGGGCGCGTTTAACCCGGCAAAAGTAAACGAAGTTTTAAAGGCGGTTTTGGGGTAGAGATGTAAAAATAAAACAAAAATGATTAAGGGAAAAAATGGCACAGAATCATCTAAACTTTGAAAACACTGTAAATTTGGGTAGTTTTTATACACCAAAATTTGTTGTCGAAATAGCTTATAAAATGTTAGAAAAAGTGGCAAATTTAAAAGAGTTTTTGCTTTTTGATAGCAGTTGTGGTTATGGCGATTTTTTTCTCTTAAATTTAAACTATCTTGGTGCTGACATTGACGGCGAAGCGGTTAAAAAAGTGGGTGCAAACATTAAGACGATTCGCACAAATTCGCTTTTTGGTGTAAGTCGTGAAAAGTTTGGTATATCTAGCGATGAGAGGCTAATAATCATAGGCAATCCGCCCTACAACGACAAAACTTCGATTATTAGAAACGGCATTAAAAAGTCGCTTTTTGAGGTGGATGTAAATTTGTCTCATAGAGATTCGGGCATTTCGTTTTTGCGAAGTTATGCGGTTTTAAAACCTGAGTTTGTTTGTGTTTTGCACCCGCTTTCTTATTTGATAAAAGAGAGTAATTTTAAAGCGCTTAATGATTTTCGAAAAGATTATAGATTGATTGATGCGCTTGTGATTAGTTCGGAGATTTTCACGCCAAAATCAAGCACTTTTTTTCCGATAATAATATCGCTTTATGAGAAAAATTCGCTCGGAATGGATTTTGGATTTATTAGAAATTTTGAGTTTAAAACATATGAGAAATATAAATTTAAACTAAATGATTTTGATTTTATAACAAATTATGTTAGAAAATATCCAAATCCTAGTGATAATCGTAAAGAGGTGGCGTTTTTTCACACTTTAAGAGATATAAACGCGCTCAAACGTAATCAGACATTTCAGCCAAAACAGACTGCAAATTCCATCAAAGTTTTTGCTGACAATCTAAAATATTACTGCTATATTGACCATTTTAAGCGGTTTGCAAATTTGCTGCCTTATTATTTTGGAAATTTAGACATTTTTATAAATAATGCTGAATTTTTAAAAATTTCAGATGAATTTTTGGAGCTAAAAAGAAAGCCTATTATTGAAAAATATTTTGAAAATTTATTTAGAGGAAATATTAGATGTATATGAAATATGAGTTACCATTAAGCCGACCAACTGGTAAAATTCGCATAAAAGAGCGGTTGGCTTTTAGTGATTATGGACAGCCTGTCGCACCGACACAGACAATAATTGCTACAAATCATTATGTAGAGTGGCAAATAGGCTACGACAGAGTTATAGAAAGTGGTGAAGTTGCTCATTTTGTGGGAGCGAATGGCAAAAATAAACAAATTTATGAATTAAGCGAAATTTTAAATTTTGGAGTAAAAAGCGGTTGTATAGCAAAAATAAGAATTGAAAATTTAAAAAATCGTATCGAGAGTTACTACGAATTTATAGACGAAAAAGAGCATATTTGTATGACACCTTTTGCATATGAAAGTATAAATGGAGTTGATTTTTCAAAATCAAATGTCTCATATCCGCTTTTGATTTATAAATTTGAAAATGGCGAAACGATTTGTGAAATCATAGTTCGAGAAAAGCAAAATGCAGTCGGAACGATGCCGATGTTGTATTTTTGTCTGCCGTTAAGCATTTTGCAAGACAAATTTGGAAATTTTAGTTTTCTTGGCAGAAAAATAGAGAGTAAAGAGGGCGGTTTTTTGAAAATCAATAGTTCAAATATGGAAATTTTCATAAAGATGTTTGAAATTTTCGGTCTATTAAGTAGAGCTCATCAACATGATTGTTTGGAAATTTTGAATTATATTTTAAAGGATGCAAAATGAATAAAAAAAACAAAAAAATGTCCAAATTGTGGTTCTAGTGAATTTGTAAGCGAGCCAAACTGTTATGATGTTTTAGAGTTTGTAAATGGTGAAAAGAGAAAATTAAAATTAAATAAAGAATAAATTATGAAATACAAAGCCTATGTGATAGAGAAAATTTTAAGTGAGATTGAATTTGAGACTGACAAAAACCCATTTGAGTATTTGAGGGAGAAAATTCAAACAAACGAAGTAAGCCTTAATGGCGAAGGTGGGGAATTTGAGTTTTTAATTTACGATGATGAGCGTAAGGAGTTAAGCGAGAATGAGTAGCGATTTTTAAAACAAAAGGAAGCAAAATGACTAAAAAGCACGCAGCGTTAAACGAACTTTATCAAATTTGTCAAGCTAGAAATGACTTTGTTTTTCATAACAATTTGGTTAAAGAAATTTCTGCTAAACATAAAGTTGGAAACCCTTTTGATGTTACAAAACTTGACAATAAATATGAGTTGCCGCCAGAGTTTTTGCAAAATGATATTTGTGTTTTGCATTTGGGCGGTGGGTTTCACACATTTATTAATGGCATAAATCAAATTTACCATGATTTTGAGCCAATCAACGAGCGTAAAATTTGGACTTATAGAAAAAGCTTGTTAAACGAATACAACACTAGCGAAAGCAATATGTTGAGCGTGGCGAATAATCAGCGAATTTTACATGATTTTTTATTTGGTGAAGATTTAGAGTTTGCAAATTTGCAAATTTCAAATTTACCTAAAACATACTTTCCGCATCGCACAAAAACAAACTTAAATTATTTTGTTGGTGCAAACGAGATAAAAGCTGACAAATTACAGATTGAGATAGATTTGACTATTGAATATAACGGAATTATAGGTATTTTTGAAGCAAAAAACGGCGATGCAAAAAGTTTTAATATTTATCAAATTTACCACCCATTTTTATATTATTTTAACTCAAATTTGCCTTTTGAAAAAATTATTTGCGTTTATTTGGTGCGATTTAGAAATTCGCTAAAATTTTGGGCTTATACTTTCTCTGAACCACTGCAAATGGCAAGTTTAAAGCTTGTTAAAAGTTGTGAATATATTTTAGAAAAGGCGTGAAAATGGAGCTAAACCGAATTTACAACCGAGACATTTTAGAAGTGTTAAAAGATACACCAGATGAGAGTTTTGACATGATTTATGGCGACCCAGACTATGGCGTTGGGATTAACTACAACGGAGCGAAATATACACAAAAATGGGACGAATACATAGAGTGGTATTGTGAGTTGGCAAAAGAGAGCATGAGAGTTTTGAAAAAAAGTGGAAATTTGTTTATGATAAACTACCCAAAACAAAACGCCTACTTGCGTGTGAAGTGTTTAGACGCTTTGGCTTATGATGTCCAAGACTACGCGTGGGTTTATAACTCAAATGTAGGACATTCGCCGCGCCGTTTTACTACCGCTCATCGCTCCATTTTGCATGCGACAAAGTCAAAAGAAAATGCATTTTTCAAAGAAAATGTGGCTGTGCCGTATCAAAATCCTACTGACAAACGTATAGCCATGCGCATTGCAGCTGGACAAAAAGGACGAATGCCTTACTCGTGGTTTTATTTTGATTTGGTAAAAAACGTGAGTAAAGAGAAAACTTTTCACGCTTGTCAAATTCCACGAGGACTGGTTGAAATGCTAATAAAATCTTGCACAAACGAGGGCGATAGTATTTTTGTGCTTTTTGGCGGAAGCGGTGGTGAGATAGTGCTTTGCGAGGAGCTGAAGCGCCAGTGGTTAAGTTGCGAACTTCACAAGCCATATTTTGATATGATTTGTGAAAGGCTTAAAAAAGGCGGAAAGATTGAGTCTAAGTTTAGATTGCAAAAAATTTGTAATGCGCAAGATGTAAATTTGTTTTCAGGTGTAAATTTACAATAACAAAGACGAGTGTTTTGATAAATTTTGTAAAACAGCAGAGGCAAATTCGTTTGGTGTTTAAAATGCTACAAAAATGAAAAATTCAAGGCGAGTTTTTTAGCGTGTTAAAGAGTTTGCCTAGCACATAAAACGGCTAAACTATAACGATATTATTTGGTAAAACTCAAATTTGGTTAGCATAAATTTTTGCGTTATGCCTGTTTTGAAAGGTTAAAAAATTATGGCGATTGATAAAACAGAACAAACCTAC
>DCIZ01000160.1:9041-19873 GCA_002317305.1 Campylobacter sp. UBA1713 | reverse complement strand
ACACACCAGCTCATAACCTACATGGGCAACAAACGGCTTTTAGTGCCACAGATTGAAGCAGTCGTTAAAGAGGTAAAGGCAAAGCTAGGAAAAGAGAAACTCCGAAGTGCCGACCTTTTTAGTGGCTCGGGAGCAGTGGCGAGGCTTTTGCGAACGCATTCGGATTATTTGGTAGCTAACGACCTTGAGAGTTACGCACGTGTTTTGAGTGAGTGCTACCTAAAAGACAGCACGCTTTGGGAAAACGGCATCTCTATTAGCGAGCTAGCTGACAAATTTTGGGAAGTCAAGGTCGCCGCCGCGACTGAAAAACAACGAGGGCTCATTTCACGCCTTTACGCACCAAAAGATGAGAACAACATAAAGGCAGGCGAGCGGGCTTTTTATACGCCTTACAACGCCGCTTACCTTGACGGAGCTAGACAGGCGATAGAGAAGCTAGACCCAAATTTGAGACCTTTCATTTTAGCACCTTTGCTTTATCTAGCAAGCAAGCACGTAAATACTTGCGGGATTTTCAAAGGCTTTTACAAAAAGGACGGCGTGGGACACTTTGGCGGTGCTGGTGAGAACGCACTAGAACGCATTAAAGCGAAAATGGCGCTAACACCACCGATGTTTTGGGACGAGCCTTGCGAGGTTAAGGTGCTACAAATGGACGCCTATAAGGCGGCTTTGCGTGCGGAGTGTGAAAATTTAGACCTTGTCTATCTTGACCCACCTTACAACCAGCACCCTTACGGAGCTAACTACTTTATGCTGAATTTGTTAGTCGACTACAAAGAGCCTACCGAAATTTCAAAGGTTAGTGGAATTTCGCAAGACTGGAATAGGTCGGCTTACAACAACAAAAAGAAAGCAGGCGAGGAGCTTTTTAAACTCGTTAAAGAGCTTAAAGCGAAATTTGTCGTGGTGAGCTACAACAACGAGGGATTTATTTCACGTGAGGAGATGGAAACGGAACTGGCTAAATTTGGTAAAGTTGAAGTGCGTGAGTTTGAATATAACGCATTTCGTGGCAGTAGGAATTTAGGTGCTCGCGAGAGTAAGATAAGAGAATTTTTGTTTGTAGTGGAAAGGTAATGTTATCTTTTTTGTTATCTTTTATTGTAGATATGTTATCAAATGGTGATATGATGCGAATTTTCGATCCCGCACATCTCCACCATTTTTTTTAAGATTTAAAGTTAAATTCAAGTTTGTTTGGTATAATCACACTTCTTTTTTTTAAAGTGGCCCCGTAACTCAGTTGGTAGAGTATCACCTTGACATGGTGGAAGTCGATGGTTCGAGCCCATTCGGGACCACCACTTTTTCTTTCTTAAATTTACTTCCGAAGATTTTTTGTGTTTTTCAAATTTAGATTTTTAAAAAACTTGTCGCTTTTGCTTCGCTTATAATTTTTTTTAGATTGTTTCTAATTCACAAAAAATTTATCTATTGTTTAAGAAAAAATGATAAAATGTAAGGCAAATTTTGTAATGTAGATTACACTATAAGGGGAGTTCATGAACAAAATAGCAAAAATGAGTCTTGTGGCGGTGCTGTCCCTCTTTGTCGCTGGTTGTGGAAACGGCGATGCGCAAAAACAAGCAGCACAGGCACAAAAAGCAAAGATGGCAGCCATGACGTTGCCTGTCGGAATGGTGGTCGTAAAAACGGCAGACATTCCCATCGAGATGCGCTACAGCGCGCAGATAGTCAGCGAAAAAGACGTAGTCGTGCGGGCAAAAGTCTCGGGCAACATAGAGCAGCAGTTTTTCAAAGCTGGACAACGCGTAAAAAAAGACGAGAAGCTTTACGAGATAGACAAAGCCAAATACCAAGCCGCCTTTGACGTAGCAACAGCAAATTTGCGTGTGGCGCAAGCGAGCTACAAAAACGCAAAAGCGGAGTTTGAACGCTCAAGCGGGCTTTTTAAAAAACGCGTGCTTTCGCAAAAAGAATTTGACGCTGCAACTGCTGCTTATGAGAGCGCTAGGGCGGGCGTAGCACTAGCAAACGCTAGCTTAACTAGCGCCAAACTTGATCTAAGTTACGCCGAAGTGAGTGCGCCGTTTGACGGCGTCGTGGGCGACACGCAAAAGAGCATCGGGAGCTTTGTGAGCGCAAGCGATGGCGCGCTTGTTCGCCTAACGGAGCTAAATCCCATTTACGTCAAATTTGGCATCGCTGACACGCAAAAGCTCACCATAGACCAAAACATAAACGATGGCTCGTGGGAGCAGGTAGGTAGCCGTGTTACGCTTGAGGCAAATGGCAAAATTTACGAAGGCACGCTAGAATTCATAGACAACGTCATAGACGAAAAAAGCGGCACAGTGAGCGCAAAAGCTAAATTTGAGAATCCAAATTTTGAGTTAAGAACGGGCGCTTTTGCACGCATTACGCTTTATGGATTTACGCAAAAAAATGGCGTAAAACTGCCACAGATAGCCGTTTTGCAAGACCTCAGTAACCCTTATGTGCTCGTCATAAACAAAGATGGCATCATAGAAAAACGCATCATTAGCATCTCGTCTCAAGATGCGGTAAATGCAGTCGTCTCAAACGGGCTACAAAATGGCGACATGGTCGTGATGGACAACTTCAAAAAAATTCGAGTAGGGCAAAAAGTCCAGCCTGTGCCTTACACCGTTACATCTGAACAGATGCTCATGCAGATGCAAAAGCAGCAAGCGGCAGCGGCAAAGCAGGGCGCGAAAAAGTAAATTTGTGGTGCGAGTGCGGTAGAAGCAAAAAACCGCAAGACCAAATTTACGGGCACCTCTAAAAAACCATTTAACGGAAGTTGGTGGCTTGCTTTTTTGTTTGTTTTCGCGCTTTTTTGCCTTAAAACTCGTTACATACGCCAGTATGCTTCTCGTTTTAAAACAAAAATTCGCTGAAAACACTCCAAAAAATCAAGCCAAACTGGTTTTTAGAGGTGCCCTTACTTTTAACAACAAAACTAAGGAAAAATATGTTTTCTAAATTTTTTATTCACCGCCCAGTGTTTGCCTGCGTGGTTTCGATCATCATCGTTATAGCGGGCATTTTGGGCTTAAAAAACGCACCAGTTGAGGAGTATCCACAGCTTACGCCGCCGCAAGTGGTAGTGAGTGCGACCTACACAGGTGCTGATGCTGAGACTATAGCAAACACAGTAGCAACCGTTTTGGAGAGTTCTATAAACGGCGTCGAGGACATGATCTACATGGACAGCACGTCAAGTAGCGCTGGGTCTATGACTCTAAATGTTTACTTTAAGATAGGCACGGACCCGCAAACGGCTAGGACAAACGTAAACAACCGCGTATCCATCGCCCAAAAGCTTTTGCCAGCAGAAGTTCAGCAAGTGGGGCTTAGTGTCTATGACCGAAGTGGCGACATGCTTGAGATGCTAGCGTTTTATGACAAAGAGGGAAAGACAAGCGACGTCGAGCTTTACAACTACGCTAGCATAAACATCATAGACGAGCTAAAACGAGTCGAGGGTGTGGGCAATGCCATCGCCATCGGGCAGAAAAACTACGCGATGCGAATTTGGCTAAAAGCCGACATGTTGCAAAAGTATTCGCTTTCGCCGACAGACATTACAAGTGCCATAAAAGAGCAAAACAACCAGTATCCAGCAGGCAAAATAGGCGAAAAGCCCATAAACGCGGGCGTGCCATATGTCTACGCCATAAAGAGCGAGAGTCGCCTAAAAACAGTCGAGCAGTTTGAGAACATCATAGTGCGGGCTGACGGCACAAACATCTTGCGGCTAAAAGACGTCGCGCGCGTCGAGCTAGGTGCGGACAAATACGGCTTTTATGGCGAATACAACGGCAAGCCGATGATTCCTATCATGGTCATGCTCCAAAACGGCGCAAACGCGCTAGCCACAGTTAAGCGCGCAAACGCACGGATGGACGAGCTAAAAGAGAGGTTTCCCGGCACGCTAACCTACGAGGTAGCATATGACACGACTACGTTTATCACCGCTTCTGTAAAAGAGGTCATAAAGACTTTTGCGGAGGCTATCTTTTTGGTCTTTGTCATTATGTATCTTTTTTTGGGAAATTTCCGTGCGACTATCATTCCGCTCATCGCCGTGCCCGTCTCCATCATAGGTGCTTTTGCAGGGCTTTATGCGGCAGGATTCTCCATAAATCTCATTACGCTTTTTGGACTGATTCTAGCCATCGGAATAGTCGTAGATGACGCCATCATCGTCATAGAAAACGTAGAGAGAATTTTGCACGAAGACCCAAATTTGAGTGTAAAAGAGGCGACCGAAAAGGCGATGGAAGAGATCATGGCGCCTGTCATATCCATCGTTTTGGTTCTCTCTGCCGTATTTGTCCCTGTGGCGTTTATGGAGGGTTTTGTGGGCGTGATTCAGCGGCAGTTTGCCATTACGCTCGTCATATCTGTCGCCATTTCTGGACTTGTGGCACTGACACTGACGCCAGCACTTTGTGGCGTGATTCTCTCAAAACACAAAGGGAGACCGTGGGGCTTCATTCGCTCGTTTAACAATTTTTTTGACTTCTCAACTCAAATTTACGGTGCGGGCGTGGCAAAGGTTTTAAGACATGTCGTGCCTAGCCTTTTGGTGGTGGGAGTCATCGTCTTTGCCATGATAGCTTTGCTCTTTCGCATTCCGACTGGACTCATTCCGACAGAGGACAAAGGTGCGGTTTTGACCATCATAAATTTGCCGCCAGCTTCGACGGCTGAACGCACGCAAAAAGACATGCAGTTTATAGCATCGCTTGCTAAAAAAGACCCAAATGTAAAAACAGTTGCGGGCATGGCGGGCTACGACCAGATGGCGGGCGCGATGCGTGAAAATGCGGCGATGATGTTTATAAATTTAAAAGATTGGAAAGAGCGAAAAGGGGCAAACAACACAAATGCAGCCATAGCAGGAAAGATGAACGGCATCCTCTACATGACAGACAGAGACTCCATGAGCTACTCGCTCACGCCGCCACCTATCATGGGGCTTAGCCTAACGGGTGGTTTTGACGTGTACGCCATGAGTTTGGAGGGCAAAAGCTACAACGATATAGAACAAGACGTCTTAAAACTAGTCGCAGCAGCAAACGCACATCCAGTTTTGGACCAGGTGAGGACGACTTTGGAGACGACCTATCCGCAGTTTAACATAAAAATAGACAGAGAAAAGGCAAAGACGCTTGGGCTTACCATGAGCGATATCTTTGGTGCTTTGGGTGCGACTGTGGGCACGAGTTATGTAAATGACATAAATTTGCTAGGCAAGACATTTAAGGTAAATGTGCGAGGCGATGCGGATTTTCGAAATTCGCCAGAGAACTTAAATTTGATATATGCTAGAAATTCAAAAGGCGAGATGATTCCGCTTTCGTCTGTTGCCACTTTGCATCGCTCGATGGGCGCTGACATCGTGAATCGTTTCAACGGCTTTCCAGCGGCGAGAATCAGCGGACAGCCAAAGCTAGGCTACACAAGTGGCGATGCCATCAAAGCCTTTCAGGAGGTCTTTGCACAAACGATGGGCACAGGTTACGTTTTAGGCTGGAGCGGGTCGGCTTATCAAGAGATAAACGCGCAAGGCACGGGCACGACAGCGATGATCTTCGGACTTGTCTTTGTCTTTTTGATTCTAGCTGCCCAATACGAGCGCTGGCTCATGCCGCTAGCCATCGTAACGGCGGTGCCTTTTGCCGTCTTTGGTTCGCTACTTTTCACGTGGTATAGAGGACTTAGTAACGACCTATACTTTCAGGTGGGCTTGCTTTTGCTCATCGGGCTTGCGGCTAAAAACGCCATTCTCATCGTAGAATTTGCTATGGCGGAGCACTTAGAACGCAAACGCCCAATAGTAGAATCTGCCATCACAGCAGCTAAACTTCGCTTTCGTCCCATCGTCATGACTTCGCTAGCGATGATTCTGGGCGTTTTGCCTATGATGTTTGCCACAGGAGCTGGTGCTGGAAGTCGCCACGCATTAGCGACAGGCGTCGTGGGCGGAATGATAGCAGCAACTACCATCGCCATCTTTTTTGTGCCGCTTTTCTTCTACTTGCTTGAGAGCCTAAACGAGTGGATAGACAAAAAACGAGCACCTAAAAACAAAAGGAGCTACAGATGAAGTGTGTAAAAATTTTTGGAGCGGTGGCGTTTGTGGCTTTTGTTTTTGGCGGGTGTTCTAGCATGTGGCGACCAGAGATGCCAGAGACAAAAGTAGAGTTTAAAGCAAATTTGACTAACGCCGACATAGGCAAAGAGTGGTGGCGAGAGTTTGGGGACGAAAAGCTAAACACGCTTGTGCAAAAAGGGCTAGAAAACAACATAAACCTAGCGCTTGCTTTGGCAAATTTGGAAATTTCGCGGGTGAATCTAAACATCGCACGGAGTGCTTACCTGCCGTTTGCTAGTTTAGACGGAAGTGCGGGGCGCTCAAAGATAAGCGGCGAGAGTGCGAGTGCGGCGAGTCTAAAAGCGCTTGGTAAAAGCCCTAGCGCGTCAAATTCGTTTAGTCTAAGTGCGGTTTTAAGCTATGAGATAGACCTTTGGGGGCGCGTGAGAAACACAGTTGAGGCACAAAAAGCGACTTTTCGTGCAAACGTTTACGACTACGAGAGTGCGCGAGTTAGCATAGCTGCTGGCGTGGTAGAGGCTTACTTTAACCTCATCATGCTAAAAGAGCAAGAGAAAGTCCTTCGTGAGAGTTTGGCGACCTACCAAAACACGCTAAACTACAGAGCAGCGCAGCTAAAAGCGGGCGCTATAGACCGCGTAACAGAGCTTCAGGCAAGAGCTAGCGTAGACGGTGCAAAGGTTCAGCTACTAGAGATTCAAACGGCGTTAAGCTCGGCACAAACGGCACTTGCGGTTTTGGTGGGCAAGGACGTAGAGGAGATACTAGGCGCGAATTTTGAGGTGAGTGCAAATTTGCCAAAAGCGCCAAAAGTCCCGCAAGGTGTGAGCGCTGACATCTTGTCAAGGCGTGCTGACGTGGCAAAGGCTTTTGAGACTTTAAGGGCACAAAACGCGCTTGTGGGCGTGGCGAGAGTGGGCTGGCTTCCGACTTTGAGCTTGACGGGGCTTTTTGGTTTTGAGAGCGTGGAGCTAAAGAATCTCTTTAAGAGTAGCGCGGTGAAGTGGAGCGCAGGCGGTGCGGTGGCGATGCCTTTGCTAGACTGGGGCAAGACCTACAACAACGTTCAGCTGGCGAAACTTTCGCAAACGGCTTCGTTTTTGAACTACCAAAATGTGGTGCGAAATGCTTTTGGCGAGGTGCGAAATGCGCTTGTGGCGCGTGAAAATGCACTCAAAAAAGAGCAAGCGATGCAAAACTACTACGCAAGTGTAGCACAAATTTACAACCTTACTCGCATGCGTTACAACTCTGGCGCGGCGACACACTTAGAGTTTTTGGATGCGCAAAGGCAGCTTTTGAGCGTGCGGCTAAATTTGGTTTCGGCAAAACTCTCGTCTGTTACGAGCGCGGTGGGCGTCTTTAAGGCGTTTGGCGGCGGGTTTAAAGCAGGCGAGGACAAGCTAAGCGTGGTAAATGATGAGAACTATAAAGATAAAGGCAAGGAGTGAGGTTTTAGGTTTTATGGGTGAGGAGTGTGGAGTGTGGAAATTTGCGGTTATACAGAAACGAATTTTTGCAAATTCTGTTTTCTGCACTCTGTTTTCCGTAAGGCGAAGCCGAAGAATCCGCCCCTCCAGCCTGGCGAGGGCGAAAAAGTTAAATTTGCTTTTTTGTGAATTTGTAGATTCTACTTGCTAAAAATTTTTTATATCGTATATTTTACTTTCATTTACTTTTATTATTTTTTATTGAAAATTAAGTCTGAAATATGTTATAATTTTCAAATTTTTTAAAGGATTTACAATGTTAGCAAATTTCAGTAGAGCAGAATACACAGCAAGAGATCTGCTTGTTCGAAGTGGAGTGAGCGGAAGTTTTCCTGTAGACCTAGATGTGATTCTAGAAAAAGAAGGACTTGTAGCAAAGTGGGCAGATGCTGGAACGGGCGATGGGCAGATCATGGACGAAGCGTTGATAGACCCAAAAGAACGGACTATTTACATCAGGCGAGACAATCTTCCGATGATGCGCAAAATATTTTCTATTGCACACGAGATAGGGCACTGGTGTTTGCACTCACGGGACAAAAGGCGACCTAGGATCGACTTTTCAAAAAACGCAAAACCTTTCAGTGAAGAAACGCTAATAGAGGAGCAAGAGGCAAACGCTTTTGCAGCTGAACTTTTGATGCCGTTTGACAAGGTTAAACATCTAATATCTTTCAAAGGATATGACGCGAGTAAACTAGCACAATTTTTCGAGGTCTCTTATGAAGCGGCATATTTTAGGTGGAATTTTGTTGCAGAAAGGTTTCAGTGATGGTCGATGCTTCTATTAAAATTAAAGATGAAAAAGCAAATGATGGCACAGAGGCTAATGAGAATCAAAATACAGATAAAATTGGATTTTTAGCAACAGCAAAATGGTTTATTTCAAAAGCGTTGTTTGCTTATTTGCCATTGTGTTTTTACTGGATTGTAAATGTGCCATATTTTCAAGGGGCAAAAGATGGCGAATTTATGAAAGGCTTGTTTTTAGCGCTAAGCTACGTTTTTATTGCTCAACTAAACGTTCATGTTTTAGACAAATTTTGGCATAGTTTAAAGATATTTTGTGCCATTGTTTGTCTTGCACTCTACACAACAGACAAATTTGATCCTCACTGGCTTTGTTTTGTCATCTTGTTACTTGTTTCAGCACTTGCGATATTTTGTAGCAATAGAGAAAATGGGCTAAAACCAAACAAACTAAGTAACGAAGTCTCTTTGTAGCGTTTTGCTTTTGCAAAAGCGGAGTGCGGAAATTTGTCAAATATTTAAAAAGACATTTCACGCCGTCATTCTGAGGGAGGTGCAAGCCGACCGAAGAATCCCCTGCATTTTGATGGCGAAGAATCTTTAAATTTGCTTTTTGTGAATTTGGCGATTTTCCGACATCAAATTTCAGGGGATTCTTCGGTCGCCTTGTGTCCCTTGCGAATGACGGCGGTAGCGGAGAACGGAAAGCGGAAAGCAGAAAGCAGAATTTTGTAAAAAATTCGCTTTTTTGTGAATTTGACTTTCTACTAGCTCAAAAAGCGTGAGATTCTTCGGACGGTAAAGCCGCCCAAAAATTACGGCAGGCGGTTTTTTACTTCGCCACTCAAACCTAACGCCTCACGAAACTTCGCCACTCACGCCTAAAAATCATCACGCTTAACGAAGCCTCACGAAACTTCGCCACTCACGCCTAAAAAGCCTCACGCCTCACGCCTCACCCGAAACCTCACAAACCTCACGCCTTTCACGCTTCGGCTGGCTTTACACTCTCTTTTAAAGTAGCTTTCACCACCTCCACGCGTAAATTCTCCACGCTTACTATCTCATAGACAAAATTTGCATCTTCGATCTTTTCGCCCACTTCTGGCAACCGTTGAAAGAGATTAAAGACATAACCGCCGATGGTCTGCTGCTCTGTGTCCTCGCTAAATTCCACGCCACTAAGCTCCTCCACGCGCTCGACCTCCACGCTACCTTTGCACTCCCACGAATTTTCAGCGAGTTTTTTGACGTCAGGATCGTCCTCGTCGTGCTCGTCGTTTATGTCGCCCACAAGCTCTTCTATGATGTCCTCCATCGTCAAAAGTCCCGCCGTTCCGCCGTATTCGTCTATGACTAGCGCTGCGCTAATGCGCTCTTTGTTCATCATGACTAAAATGTTTGAGATGTTGCTGTTTTCTGGCACAATGATAAATTTACGCACAAGCGCTTCTAGGTCTATCTCGTGCGTTTTTATGTCGCTAAGCAAGATGTCGCGAATGTGAATCATGCCCAAGACGTCATCTTTGCCCTCTCCAATGTAAGGAAAACGTGTAAATTTGCTCTCATAAACTATGCGTAAATTCTCTTCTAGCGAATTTTTACGGCTCAAACAAACCATGTCGCGGCGTGGCGTCATGATCTCGTGTGCCACCGTGTCGCTAAAATCTACCGCGTTTTTTATCACTTCGCTTTGGAAATTTCCTATCATTCCGCCTTGCAAACTCTCGTGAGCGATGATCTTTATCTCCTCGTCGCTGTGAGCCGTCTCGCCCTCTTTTGCTGGCTGGATTTTTATGAGTTTTAGCGAAAGCATAGCTACAAAATCAAAAGTCTTTATGACTGGAAAAAAGAGTAGCCAAAAGAGGTGTAGCGGGCGGGCGATGAGCAAAACAGAGCGTTCTGTTTTTGCGATGGCGATGCTTTTTGGGACTAGCTCGCCTAGCACGACGTGAAGTAGCGTGATGAGTATGAAAGAGATGACTACAGCGACAGAGTGTGTGGCGACTTCGCCAAAGCCAAGACGCGACATGAGCGGCTCGATGAGTCTAGCGACTGCCGGCTCGCCGATCCAGCCAAGCGCAAGCGAGCTAAGCGTGATGCCAAGCTGCGTGGCACTTAGGTAGGTGTCAAGCGAATTTGACATTTTTAGCGCGAGTTTGGCGTTTGAGATGCCCTCTTTACTCAGTTCTTCAAGTCTAGTTTTACGAATTTTTACGATAGCAAATTCAGAAAGCACAAAAAAGCCGTTTGCTAAGATGAGCCCGATGGCACAAAGTAGCATTGTAAAAGAGTTGGGGTCCAAAACATTATCCTTTTTAAAAAAATGGTTGAGTATAACAAAATTCAACTTATGATAAACTTATGAATTTTGTTTAGGGCATCTCTAAAAAGCAGTTTGGCTAAATTTTTTAGAAATGTTTCTAGTGATTTTTTGTTTTAAAATGAGGAGAATACTTAAGGGCACCTCTAAAAAA
>DCIZ01000160.1:2736-8968 GCA_002317305.1 Campylobacter sp. UBA1713 | reverse complement strand
AGTATTCTCCTCATTTTAAGAAAAAAATCTCCTAAAAACATTCCAAAAAATCAAGCCAAACTGGTTTTTAGAGATGCCCTTAACGTATTTGACGAGTTTTAAGGCAAAAAAGCACAGAAACAGGCTAAAAAGTGAGCCACTCAAATCTAATAAATGTTTTTTAGAGATGTCCCTTAACTTTTTCGAGGTGTATTTTAAGGCGAGATTCGTTAAGATATGAATTTTTATAAGGAAAAGTAAAAGATGAATGACATTGAGATTTTTACGCTTTGTGAGCGGCTCGCAGAGTTACTGAGTAACAAAGAGGCGTTTGCAAATTTGAAAACGTTGCAAGAGCGGCATCCAGAGATGTTTGAGAAAAAAGAGCAAGTGGCAGAGCTAATAAACGTGTGGTCGCAACGCTCATCATAAAAAACCCTACGCCAATGAGCTAAAAAGACTACATAGCAGGCAAAAAGCTAAACGAAGAGAAGATGGGCGAGGTCGGCATAAGAGAGGACGGCGAGAGTGCGAAAATTTTTCACGTAAATGAGAAAAACGTAAAAAAGCTAAAGCAACTAGAAAGAAAAGAAGTTGTGTATAGACAGCAGTCAGTGGTAGGGACGCCCACTTCCTACACTCAAGCCCAAAGTCTTGACGGGCGACTGGTTGAAAACAACATTTCATCAAATACTGACGAAATTTTACCCAAAAAAACTTAAAGAGAGACAATAACGGAGAAAAGATGAACAAAAGAGAAAAAAGAGGAATTTACAACGTAACATTTAACGAGAAAAATGCAACTTCGCTAAATTTGGAATTTGAAAAAGATATACGAGCGGTTGAAAACGCCACAATACGAGAAGTTGTGATGTATGTGAAAGGATACCACAACGTTAGGCGTGATAAAGGCATCGGTGCAAAACACATAAAAATTCATCTGGGCGAGGGCAAAGAGGGCGAGATAAAACTAGAGGAGCTTTTAAATTTAGGTCATGCTTTAAGGGAGTATTTGAGAGTGTTTAAAATTCCTTTTGACGATGGGCGAGGCGGAAAGGTGTATGAGTAGCAAAATGAAGTAGGCGTGCGTTTTAGAGTAGCAGTAGACAAAAACAAAGGGGAGGGTCTCATCCCGCCACTATCCCCCTCTGATTTTGTCATTATATCATTTTATTCTGACAGGAATCTTAAAAACAAAACGACAGGCGAAGCGATGCAAATGGCGTTTAAAAACCCAAAAGTTAGAGAATTTTACGAAAACGAAAATTAAACACAAGGAGACACCATGATACTAAAAAAATTCAACTTTATTTTGTTTGGCGCCACAGGCGACCTTGCCATGCGAAAGCTCATTCCCTCGCTTTTTGCCGCATTTAGCGACGGGCTTACACACAAAGAGGGCAAGATAGTCGCACTCGGACGGCAAGAAATTTCACGCGAAGAGTTTTTGACACTACTAAACCAAAAGTCAAAAATTCACATAAAAAACGTAAAAGAGCAAATTTGGGCGGAGTTTTTGCAAAACATCGACTACACGAGCATAAACATCTTAAAGCCAGACGACTTTAAAAAGATCGCGCCCATGCTAGCAAAAGACGCCCAAAGCGTCATCTACCTCTCTGTCGCGCCAGAATTTTTTGCCAAAGCGTGCGCAAACCTCGCAAAAGTGGGACTAAATGGCAAAGATTTTCGCATCGTGCTAGAAAAGCCACTCGGAACTGACCTAGCTAGCTGCCAGAAAATTCACGAAGAGATAGGCAAGCATTTTAGCGAAGAGCAAATTTACAGAATCGACCATTACTTAGGCAAACAGAGCGTTATGAACATCCTAAACCTTCGCCTCGAAAACCCCATTTTCGAATTTTTGTGGAACAAAGAATTCATTCAAAGCATCGAGATAACCATCGCTGAAACGCTCGGCGTGGAGGGACGTGGCGAGTTTTACGATGCTACAGGAGCATTAAGAGACATGCTACAAAACCACATTTTGCAAATTTTGTGCATGGTCGCCATGGAGATTCCGCAGTCGCTTCAAGGCGAAGAGATGCGGACAAAAAAGCTAGAAATTCTGGCAAATTTAAAACCCATCGAGATAGAACGCATCGGCGAAACTATCATCTTAGGTCAATACACAAACACAGACGGCGTGGCAGCTTACCTAGACGAGCCAAATGTGCCGAGCGACAGCCGAACGGAGACTTTTGTGGCGATGCGAGCGCAGATAAATTTGCCTCGTTGGGAGGGCGTGCCGTTTTATCTTCGAACAGGCAAAAGGCTAGCTAGCAAAGTGGCACGCGTGGTGGTAAATTTTAAAAACATAGAGAAAAACGCAAGCGGCGCAAACCAGCTTGTCATAAATTTACAACCAAAAAACGACATCTGCCTAAGCGCCTACACACGCAACAAAAACCGCATCGAAGAAAAAGCACTTTTGCTAGACCTAGCGGACAAATACGGCAGCATAGACGCTTACGAGTGTTTGCTACTAGACGCCATAGACGGCAACCCAGCTAAATTTAACCACCGAAATGAGCTAGAAGTGGCGTGGACATGGCTAACGCCTGTCATAGAGTCGATGCGTGCCTACAAAGTGCCTGTCTACACATACTTGCCGGGTAGCTGGGGACCAAACCACACAAAAAAGCTTGTCAGACGAGACGGCAACAGCTGGAATAACGACTAAATTTACAAATTTATACACTCTAAAAAACCAAATTTAAAAAAGGACAAAATTTGAAAAACATTTTACAAAATTTACAACAAAGAAGCCGTGAGAGTAGGGCACGCTACATAGAGTCCATGAGATGCCAAAGCCAAAGAAAACGCGAAAATTTTGGTTGTGCCAACCTCGCCCACAGCTTTGCAGACGAAAGAGACAAAGTAGCACTCGCCACAGGCAAAAAGGCAAATTTTGCCATCGTTACCACATACAGCGACATGCTTTCAGCGCACAAGCCATTTTTTAGCTACAACGCACTACTAAAACGTGCCGTCATGAAAAACGGCGCAAACGCACAAGTCGCAGGCAGCGCAGTCGCTATGTGTGATGGCATCACGCAAGGAACTAGCGCTATGGAGCTAAGTCTCTTTTCACGCGACCTCATCGCCCAAAGCACCGCAGTCGCGCTTAGCCACGGCGTCTTTGACGGCGCGTTTTTGCTAGGAAGTTGCGACAAAATAGCACCTGGTCTTTTGATGGGCGCTTTGCGTTTTGGCTACTTGCCGGCGTGTTTTGTGCCAGCAGGTGCTATGAGCAGCGGCGTAAGCAACAAAGCCAAAAGCAAAGCACGAGAAGACTACGCCACAGGCAAGATCACAAAAGAAGCCCTTTTGCAAACGGAGCTTGGCTGCTACCACGAAAGTGGCATTTGCACATTTTACGGCACGGCAAACTCAAACCAAATGATCCTCGAAGCGCTCGGTCTCGTGCTACCAAATTCAGCTTTTTTGCATCCGTCAAGCGTTTTGCGTGAAAAGCTAGTAGAAAAAAGCGGCGAAGTGCTTTCTAGCGGAGAGTGTTTGCCGCTTTATGAAGTGGTAAATGAAAAAAGCCTCCTAAACGCCGTTGCTTTTCTCTGTGCTACGGGCGGCTCGACAAACGAGACTTTGCACTTAGTCGCCATAGCAAAGATGGCGGGGTTAAATTTGACTTGGGAAGATTTTGACAAAGTTAGTCGCATTACGCCACTGCTAGCTCGCATCTACCCAAATGGCGAAGCGGACATAAACGGCTTTGTGGAAGCGGGCGGAATCTCCGTGGTGGCTAGCGAGCTGACAGAGCGTGGTTTGCTTTTTGAGGACGCGCTAAATTTTTACGGCAAAAGCACGGTAAAAGAGCTACAAAAAGAGCCATTTTTGGACGGGGCAAATTTAAGCTGGCGTGAGGCTAGCGTGGCGAGCAAAGACGCGAGCATCATAGGGCACTTTGACGATGAGGGCGGTTTGCGGCTTTTGCGCGGAAATGTGGGCGAGAGTTTTGTGAAAATTTCAGCGGTAAAAGAGCGTTACATAAAAGCGCCAGCGCGTGTTTTTACCAGCCAAGACGAATTTTTTGCGGCGTTTAAAGCGGGCAAACTTCGCGAGGATTTTGTAGCGGTGGTGGCGTTTTGCGGACCAAAAGCGTGCGGCATGCCAGAACTTCACAAGCTCATAACGCCTTTGGGGGCTTTGCAAAACGAAGGGCACAAGGTGGCGCTTTTGACAGACGGCAGGCTAAGCGGTGCGAGTGGCAAGGTGCTAAGTGCCATTCACGTCAGTCCAGAGGCGGCAAGTGGCGGAAACATAGCCAAAATAAGAGACGGCGATGTGGTGGAGATAGACGCGGCGCGCGGCGTGCTAAATGTTTTAAGCGATGGTTTTGAGGAGCGAGAAGTGGCGGTAAAAGCGCGTGAGGCAAATTTGGACTTTGGGCGGGAGCTTTTTGGGGCGTTTAGAGACGCGGTTAGCGCGGCGACTGAGGGTGCGACCATCTTTGGAGAGCTTTAAAAATCGCTAAATTTGCGGGCGAGTAGTTAATTTAAATTTAAGGAGAAAAAATGAACGCAAGAGAGATTTTAGGTCAAAACAAAGTCATGCCAGTCGTGGTAGTGGACAGCGTAGAAAATGGCTTAAAAATGGCTGAAAGTTTGCTAAAAGGTGGCGTAAATGCGATGGAGATAACGCTAAGAACGCCGTGTGCTTTGGAGGCGGTCAAAGAAATTTGTGCCGCTTTTCCGCACATGTGCGTAGGTGTGGGCACGGTGCTAAACGCTAGGCAGTTTGAAGTAGCGTGTGAGCGTGGGGCTAAATTTGTCATTAGTCCGGGGCTAAACGGCGAGCTTTTACGGCTAAATTCGCCAGTGCCTTTTGTGCCCGGCGTGGCGAGTGCGAGCGAGGTTTTGATGGCTTTGGAACACGGGCTAGATACGCTAAAGCTTTTTCCTGCTGTAGCGGTTGGTGGCGTGGCTTTACTAAAAGCCTTTGCGAGCGTTTTTGAGGGAGTCAAATTTTGTCCGACTGGTGGCGTGAGCACAGCAAATGCGCGTGAGTTTTTAAATTTGCCAAACGTCATTTGTGTGGGCGGAAGCTGGATCACAAGCGAGCTAGCTTTGGTCGAAGAGCGCGCAAAAGAGAGCACGAAGCTATGAATTTAGTAAAAGATGTAGGTTTTAAAAAGGCGGCGAGTGCGGTGAGCGAGGAGCTAGCACGCGTGGTGCGTAAAAAGGGAAGTGCGGTTTTGGCGGTGAGCGGAGGCAAGAGTCCGTTGCCTTTTTTTCGTGAGCTAGATGCGTTAAGCGTGGCGTGGGAGCGCGTGGTGGTGGAGCTAGTAGATGAGCGTGTGGTGAGTGAGGGCGAGGCGGGGAGTAACACCACTTTTGTAAAGGCAAATTTGCCGCGTGCGCGTTTTTTGTCTATTTTGAATTTAGGGCGCGTGGAGGCGTTTGCAAATGAAGTTTTTTTGCAGCCTGATGTGGTGGTGCTAGGAATGGGGCTAGATGGGCACACGGCGTCTATATTTCCCTGTTGCGATGAGCTAGAATTTGCGCTGACGACAAAGCAAAAGATGGTGCTAACGCGTCCAAAGACGGCGCCTTTTGAGCGAATTTCTATGAGCATGAGTGCCATTTTGCAAAGCGAGTCGGTTTTTTTGCTAATAGACGAAGTAAAGGCTGGTTTGCTTGAGACTTGTGTGGAAAAGAGGCTGCCTGTGAGCTATGTTTTGGAGCGCGCGAAGGTTTTTGTTAGCTAAATGCGGAAAACGGAAAACGGAAAACGGAGTGCGTGCAGAGTGCGGATTCTGTAATTCTCTAGAATCGTTAAATTTGAGACAAAAACGAATTTTCACAAATTCCGTTTGAGGGGAAAAGTCAAATTCAAGAAAAAGCGAATTTTTGCAAGCTATATTTTGAGAAAAACTTGAGCGAAGCCGCACACGCCCAGAGTTTGTAAAATTAGCACGATAAAGTTTTTTTTAAGCACGGCTTCGCTACAATTTTTGTGTGTTAATAATCAGTCAGGTTACGTGTTAGTCAAGAAATAGCTCTTTGATTAACACAATAACCCTGTGCAATGCTTCTGCGGCTTTTTTCAGTAAGTACCTACCTCTCTCCTTAATTTTCATTAAAAATTTAAATTTCACAAAATTCACGCTCATTTACTTTTCGTTTTTTTTTTTGCTATACTTCGTGAAATATTTTTATATCTTAAGGGCATCTCTAAAAACTACTTAACTAAATTTGAGTGGCTCGTTTTTGCGTTTGTTTTTGCGCTTTTT
>DCIZ01000160.1:0-2687 GCA_002317305.1 Campylobacter sp. UBA1713 | reverse complement strand
AAAATCCCTAAAAACACTCCGCAAAACCGAGCCAAACTAGTTTTTAGAGATGCCCTTAAATTTAAAACAAAAAATGATATAATAACAGACAAACCAAATTTTAAAAAAAGGAAAAACCATGACAGAGAGATATTTTCGCTCGAAAAAACACAGATTCATCTTTGCGCTTTTGAAGCTAGACGGCAGAAAGCGAGCACAGGCGCTAGGCATCACGCTAGATATGTATTATGACTCTGACAAAGCTTACCAGTGGTATAGCGAGATAGCAGACGAGATAGACCCAAAAACGTGCGACATAAATGGCGCAAAAGAGGCGATGGAGAGACTAGAGTATTTTTATGCAAGAATGACACAAAAGGAGTCAAAATGAGTAACAGCAAATTTGAGTTAAAAGCGGCAAAGTTGGCAAAACATATAAAATATATGAAGCCTGCAAATAGAGGTTACAGCGATTATGACTACGAAGCTATAGACCACGCCATCGGCGAAGGAGTGGTCATCACAAACGCTGGAACAACGCTCGTTTGGCAAAATGAAACTGTGTTTCAAATTCTATTTAGCGCAGAGTTGGAGCGCGTGAGGTTTATGATAGACAACGAGTTTCCACAAAGCTCAAAGGTCGAGATGGGTGGACAAACGTTTGTAAAAAGCAGCGAAGTGTTAGGAAAGCTTTACGCTTTTGCCGAAGAGAGCCCGAGCGCCGCACAGAGGGATTTTTGTAGATATGCTAGAGATAGCCTTATGTTTTTGGGCTTTTCGCCAGAGATAAGCGAGATAAGAGATGCTTTTCATGATTCGCTAGAAAGAGTTTATGAAATAGATGAACAAGAGTTCATAAGAAGGCAAAATTTGATATATCCAAAGTCAAACACATGTGCGTCTGGCGACTTTGATGAATATTTTTTGTCTAAGCAACACAAATTTATCTACGCACTTTTGGAGCTAGACATAGAGAAGCAAAGAGAACTGCTAGACATAACAGATGAGTTGCATTTTGATGAGTTAGTTTACAATGGTGAGGCTAGTGCACAAAAAGCAAAAAAAGCGTGGTATGAGAGGCTTTCAGGACAACTAGAAAATAGCAGCATCGAAGGCGCTGATGATGCAAAAAAGCGTTTGGAAGAGTTGTATAACGATATGTCTATTGATTATTGGTGGTGGTGGGAGATGCATGTTACATTTGAAAATCGTGAAGATGGAACTGGACTCTACTACCCGAGCGGTAGAAAAGACCCGAGCGAGGAGTATGTGTATCCGAGCGAGGTTGAAAAGGAGCGATTAGATGATTAGTTTCAGAATTAAAAAAAGGTCTGATGAAACTTTAGAACATAAAACAAAAGAACGTAAGACAGAGAGTTTTCAGATAGACCAAAAAGATAGCGAAAAGGTTGACAAAGTTTTAGAGGAAGTTGCCGTAAAAGACGATTTTACAACGCTTTTACCAGCAGAATTTTTGAGCGTTTTACTAAATTTAGACAATGGAGACAACCGAGACTATGCCGATTCGGTGATAGAGCACAAATTTCCAAAAGAGGCGCAGGTTGTAGAAGATGGCAAACTTTACATAAAATGTCCTTATGTGATAGCAGAGCTTTTTGCTCGTTCTGAAGAGCATCTTAGTAAAGATACGAGACATATAGCTAGATATGCTTTAAATAAACTGGTAGGGATAAGCGAAGAGCTAGTAAAAGATCGTGACGAGTATCACGAACAACAAAAGATTAAGCGTATTGGATTTAGAGGAGTTGATGAGGCTTTAGACGAGGTGATTGCAACAGAGCCATATTTTTACATAGATAAAAATAATGTTGATGAGCTTTCAAAAGATGTGCATGATGCAGAGTATTTTGAAGGAAAGAAAAAATGGCGCGGGGCTATAACGGTGATTCCAAAAGAGTCTCTACACCGTCTTTTTGGTGAAGGTTATGTTACTAGATTTGACGGATATGGTGGCTCTACAAATCAACTAGATCTAACTCACACAAATTTAAAAGACGCAGAGATAAAAGACGACAAAGGTGAAGTTTTTTACAAAGCCGAAGCTGTCATCAGGGAGCTTTGCATCAGGGCAGCAGAGCATCCTGACGAGAATGTTAAAGAGACGTGCATGTATGCCGTGAGAAAATTGTGTGCTTTTAGTGCATCTTTGGACTTTGTGCGTGATGAAAAGATGAAAGAACTTGAGAGCGGCGAGTTAAAAAAAGAGAGGATTGAAAAGATGCAGATTGCGACAGATGAGCTTACAGGTTCAAAACTTGAAGAAGAAGCGGCTTTTCACCATCTATATCCAAAAACAATATGGACAGCATTTGAATATGTGTTTAATATAGATTTTGGCAAGATTCTTAACAAAGTTACTCACAAGGTAGCTCATTTTTTTAACATTCACACGCCAGAGATGTTTGAAAACTTTAAAGAGAAACTACCAGAGCTTGGCATAAACAGAGAAGATAAGCTTGATTTTATTATGAAGAAGTTAAAAAAGCTTAAATGGTGGGAAAAGCTCGAAAATTCAGGAAAAAACAGCACTGAAAAATTTGCTCTCTTTTTAGAATATGCCGAAAATGACGAGGAAGTTAAAGGCATTGTTAAAGAGGCTAGCGCGCTGAAAAACGCAGAGGACTTGTACAATGAGGCAAAAGCGGAAAATAATGCTTTGAAAGAGCAAATCGCTTCGCAAAGTGAGC
>DCIZ01000126.1:7495-8671 GCA_002317305.1 Campylobacter sp. UBA1713 | reverse complement strand
CTCCAAAATTTTCTATTTTTCAGACCGCTAGCGTTTTTCGTGAAATTTTCTCTCTGTTTTAAGCAAAAATTTAGGCAAAAACGGTTAAAATTCTAACATTATTTACATTAAGTAAATTTTTTGCTAATGTTAAACTAATATTAGCAGTCGCGCCCCACGCGGGCGCGTGGATTGAAACAGGTTGGCACCTCTCAAGTCGGCACCTCTCAAGTCGGCACCTCTCAAGTCGGCACCCGTCGCGCCCCACGCGGGCGCGTGGATTGAAACAACGGCTGACCTAAACCTATCTGGTATTTCATCGCGTCGCGCCCCACGCGGGCGCGTGGATTGAAACACCTGAATGATTGCCTTGGACTTTTGACCTAGTTTACAACGTCGCGCCCCACGCGGGCGCGTGGATTGAAACTGCGATAAAATCAGCTTTGTCGCCTGCGGCGTCTAAGTCGCGCCCCCACGCGGGCGCGTGGAACAAAACGGCGGTTATGGCATCACAAAAAAATAAAAAAATAAAAAAATAAAAAAGTGCTTCAAAATTCCGCTTTCTGTTTTCTGTTTTTCCGCTTTCTGTTTTCTGCACATAGCAAAGTCAAATTTGTTTTGAAGCGCTTTTTGCCACAAATCACCAAAAAACGCAAACGCCAAAAAACCGCCACACAAACGCATGTTCTTTGTCTATTTTGATGGCGATTTTTAAATTTTTACGCACATCACAAAACTTAAGGGCACCTCTAAAAAACCATTTAAGTAAATGCGGAATGCAACGAACTGAGACGACTGATTCAAATTTTAAAAAACCAACTCTCAGAAAACGATACAAAAGAGGGGTAAAAACGATGAGCATATTTGATGATATTAAAACTGGGTTAAATCAGGCTATTGATTATGAAAAAGGCAAAGGCGTGGCTAAAGTTACGGTGTTTTCCGTTCAGCCAAAAATTTTTGAAAGTTATGTTGGCACTCTGAGAAAAAAACGCAAAAGTTTAAAGCGTTTCGCTTGATGTTGAAAAATGGTTTTTTTGGTATTTGCAAATTTACGCATTTCAAATACATATGGGCATCTCTAAAAACTACTTAACTAAATTTGAGTGGCTCGCTTTTTACAGGAAACATCGGCTACGCCGAACGCTTCGCTTGTTTTCGTTTGTTTTTCGAGGAACTTCGTTTGCGCTTTTTTGC
>DCIZ01000126.1:0-7468 GCA_002317305.1 Campylobacter sp. UBA1713 | reverse complement strand
AAATACGACAGTATTTTCCTCATTTAAAACAAAAAAGAGCACAAAACATTTCTCGAAATTGAGCCAAATTAGTTTTTAGAGATGCCCTAGACTCAAACGGAAACCTTGTAGTTTTTGCCTGCGCTGGTCATTGTGAAGATTAGATTTTTGTAAATTTTCGCCCTGTGCTGGCGTGTGGACTAAAAACAGCGGTTGTGTGTTTGCAAATTTGGATAATTTGTGCGACAATTTTACTACAAAAAAACATAGCAAAGTCAAAAAAAACAAATTTATTTTGAAGCGCTTTTTGCCACAAACGCAAACGCAAAAAACCGCCACACAAACGCAAACGCAAAAACGCACAAAACCACAAAAAGCAGAGAATCTAACACAAAAGGAGTATTATGAATACCAAAAACACAACACAAACAACAGCAAAACTTTTTCAGTTAATAGACATTGTAAACACAAATTTAAAACACGTTACACTCACAAACGACAAAGGCAAAAACGCGGTTTTAGTCGGCGAAGATGAGTGGAAAGCGATTCAAGAGACGTTATATCTAAACTCGATTCCGGGTATGTTTAGTTTGCTAAAAAGTGGAATGGAGCGACCGCTGGACGAGTGTGTTTCAGAGAAAGATGTTGAGTGGTAGATGTATAGAATTTTTTATGAAAAACAAGCAATAAAAGATATCCAAAATCTCAAATCTGCAAAACTAGACAAAAAAGCCAAAGAGTTTGTCGAGATAGTAAGAGTAAATCCGTTTCAGAGTCCGCCACCCTATGAAGCTTTGGTGGGAAATTTGTCTGGGCTATTTTCTAGGAGATTAAACATTCGACACAGATTTGTATATCAGGTATATTTTGAAAAAGTTGTAGAAAACGGTGTAGTTTTTGAAGGAACGGTAAAAATAATCAAAATGTGGTCTCATTATGATGGTTTAAATAGACTGCCACGAAACAAAAAAGGAGAAAATTTGAAATTTGTAGAAATTTGTGTCAAAATAGACGCGAAACCGCCGTTTTTTATAGGCTCACAGGTGCGAGGAGCACTAGGCTACGCGCTAAAGTGGGCGACTTGCACGAATCCTACTCACGACTGCCAAAAGTGTCCGCTCGGAAAACTTCGGCACATGTCCGAAAAACAACAAACCACAGAACAAAAAACCACAGAACAAAAAACACAAGAACAAAAAAACAAAAATATCTGTCTCTATCACGAACTTTACGAAGTAAAAAACCAGCACAAATTTAGACTACGTTTCACGGCAGGCGTGCCCACTTACGACTTTGGCGTTTTGCTTTTTGAAGAAGCCACTGACCACGTGCCATTTGTCGCACTAGCGCTAGAACAAGCACTAAAAAAACGAGGACTTGGGCGTGAAAGGCGAATTTTTGAGGAGTTTGAAATGTGTGTAAAAGAGCCGCAAATTTTTAGTGCGGGCAAATTTGCATCGTCTGTTTTTTTTGAATTTTTAACGCCATTTCGCGTGAAACGTGAGAGTGAATTTTTCTTTTGTGGAGAAAATTTAAACCTGCGAGGTTTGCTAGATTCTATTTACCAAAGAAAAACACAAATTTTAAACGGCAAATTTGAAAAACTTCCGTTTGAGCCAAAAGGACAAATGGCGGCAAAACTTCACCGCATCGAGATGCAACGCCACTCCAGTCGGCAAAAACAGACGCTAGACTTTGGCGGATTTGGCGGGCGTGGCGTGGTGAGCGGGCTAGACGAGCGGAGTTTTGAGCTTTTAAAGCTGGGCGAGCTGGTCGGCGTGGGGCGGAGCTGTTCTTTTGGAATGGGAAATATGCGTATAAAGGAGCTATGATGAGTGAATATTTTTCGTATTTTGAGAGTGAAAATTTTAAATTTGAGACGCCTACAAAAGAGGCGACAGAAGTGCCCAAAGGCGTGAAGTGCGTGGTTTCGGGCGACTTTTACGGGATTCAAAAATTTATCTTTGACGGGCTAAAAAGCGCCCACACGGCGAAAGTTTTGCGCGCAAAGTCGGCTTTTGTGATGGTTTTGTGCGAGTTTTTGGCTAAAAATGTGGCGGACGGGTGTAATGGCGTGGTGTTAAGTAAAAAAGCGGGAAAATTTGAAGTGGCATGCTGTAAGCCGTTTGACGAGGTTGAGAAATTTGTCAAAGAGTTAAAAAAGCGTGTCGATGAGTTTTTTTTAAAGCATTTTTTCGGGCTTTCGGGGGTGAATTTTGGCGTGGTGGCGTGCGGTTTTGACGACTTTGAAGTGGAGAAGTTTAAGGCGTTTCGTGAGAATTTAGCAGAAGAAATGGAGCAGCAAAAGTTTAGGAAATTTGGTTTTTTGGAGCGTGAAAAGCGTGTGAAACTTTCACTTTCTGAAAAACTAAAAAACGAAGAGTTGTGCGAAATTTGTGGCGTGAGAAAGGGCGAGTGTAAAGTTTGTTACGAAAACGAAAAAGAAAAGAGGTGCGAAGTTTGCGATGCTTTTGTTAAATTTGGTAAAAAACTAGCAAGCGAAGAAGACAAAGATGTTTGTTCAGGCGAATTTTTCGGGCTTGACAGCGTGGTAGGAGCGTGTGAAAAAGTAAAGCTGACCGACACGCTCAGAAGTTACGTGTGTAGAGACAAAAACGACAAAAACAGGGTGTTAACTTTTGTGGAGCTAGCAAATTTGAGTTGCAGTGAAAAGGCGTGTGAAAACGGCGGTGAAACAAATTTGCAAAAGCAGGAAAACGCAGGTGAAAACGAGTGTGAAACGAAATGTGAAACGCAAACGGGCTTAAAAGCTTTGGCGGTGTTAAAAGCAGACGTAGACAACATGGGAAATTTCATTCGCGAATTTGACAAGTTTAAAGACTACAAAAAGTTTCACGAATTTTCTAGCGGACTGGACGAATTTTTCTCTCGTTATGTGCCGTTTAAACTCTTTAACGGCAAACACATTTACACCGTTTTTGGTGGCGGAGATGACCTTTTTGTCGTGGGTGCGTGGGACGAAGTAGTGGAAGCAGCAAGGGAGATAGACAAAAAATTTAAGGATTTTGTAGCGCCTACAAACGAAAAAATAAAAGAAGCAAAAAACAAAAAGTTAGCGCCACTTAGCATTAGCTTTGGCGTGGTGATAGTGCATGAAAAAGTGCCTGTGGACATTTTTAGCGAGCTGGCAAATGAAGCCGAAAATGCGGCAAAAAAGCTAGATGAAAACGGCGACAAAAAGGCGGCTATTTCACTCTTTGGCGAGGTGGTAAAGGTGGAAAATTGGCGTAAAATTTGCGATGAATTTGACGCGTGGGAAAAAGAGAATTTTAAATTTGAGGGCGAGAAAACGGCGTTTTTATATCGACTTTTAGAGCTTTGCGACATGAGTAAAAATGTAGCAAAAGACTTTAAAAACGCCATGTGGAAAAGCAAACTAAACTACACGCTAGCGAGGAATTTTGACGAGAAAAAAAGCCAAAAGCTAGTCTGTTTTTTGACTGAAAAAATTGAAAAAAATCCAAAGGAGACAAAGATGAAAATTTGTGAAATTATCTACAAGAGGAGAGAGAGATGAGCTACAACAACTACAACAAACCAAAGGCGGCAAAGTGTCTAGATTTTAAACTTGACTACACAGAAGACCCAAATTTGTTTGACGAAACAGCCAGAAAAATAGCAGAGGCTATCAAAACAACGCAAACAAATCAGCTTAGAAACTTTTACGACGAGGTTTTAAAGCTACTTGAGCGAAGTAAAAAAGAGGATTGGAATTCGGTTTTGCCATTTGTAAAGATGCTAAATGCAAAAGTCGCATACGCAAACGCTAGAAAACATGCAAGCGATGAATTTAAAGAGTTCATAAACGAATGCGTTTCGAAAACCACAAACAAAGATAAACTCAAAATCTTTAAGTTGCTTTTCGAAGCTGTTCTTGGATTTAGTAAAAATAAAATTTAGCGAAGTGAATTTGGTAAAAAAGCTACAGCTTTTTTAGCCTCCGCCACACTTGCGGGGGCGGGGGCTTTGCCCATGCGACCCCTTTGATAACTTCGTTCAAGTGATGATTAGAATGGTTTTTGCAAGAAAATTTAAGGAGAAAAAGATGAGAATTTTTGAACTAAAAGGAATTTTGGAAGTGCTAACTGGACTTCACATAGGTGGCGGAAATGACGCGATGATGATAGGCGGCATAGACAACGCGGTGGTAAAAACGCGAGATGGCAAGCCTTACATGCCGGGCAGCAGCCTAAAAGGGAAGATGCGAAGCCTTTTGGAGATAAAATATGGGCTTTATAAAGACGAAAAAGAAGGGACGGGTTCGCCGTGTGATTCGGATGGGCAAAGTGCTGACGATATAACAAATCAAAAAAACGGAAAGAAAAAGCTAACTTTGCTAAAACTCTTTGGCGACCCAAATCCAAATTCAAAACTTGGCATCACGCGTGCTACTTTTGGCGACTGCTACCTTGCTGATGGCGCAAAAGAGGGCGACCAACTCACCGAAGCAAAATATGAAAACACAGTAGACCGAAAAACAGGCACAGCGACAAACCCACGCCAAACAGAGCGCGTTTGTGCGGGCGTTAAATTTGGCTACGCCATTCGCGTTAAGGTTTTGGAGAGCGATGACGAAACGGCGTTTAAGACACTTTTAAAAGAGGGGCTAGAACTTGTGGAAGCTGACTACTTAGGCGGTAGTGGCAGCAGAGGCTACGGGCGTGTGAGTTTTACCAACAAAGAAGATTTTGAGGAAATCGGCAATGAAACTATATAAAGCGAAAATTAAGCCCGAAAGTAACTTCATAACGCCGCTTTTTGGCGACACGATTTTTGGTTCGTTGTGTTTGGTTTTGCGTGAGACGCTAGGCGAGGAGAGGCTAAATTTGCTTTTGTCAAATTTTGAGAGTGAAAAAGTGCCGTTTTTAAGCGTAAGTAGCGCCTTTAAAAGCGGTTTTTTGCCAAAACCAACCGCACCTTTTGAGCTTTTGGGCGAGGACAAAAAAGAGCGAAAAGAGAACAAAAAGAGAATTTGGCTAACGCGTGAAGCATTTGCAAAAGGCGAATTTTCGAGTGCTCTCGATGGCGAAAAAAGCGAGGGCGAAATGGCGTTTCACAACTGCGTGGACAGGGCGACTTTTAGTGCGGGAAGCGAGGGCGGAGAGGTCTATGTTTTGCGTGAATTTTTGCCACCAGAAAGCGACATTTACCTCTGTTTTGACGAGAGTAGGCTAGCTGAAAACGAGCTAAAAAAGGCGCTTATTTTACTAGGAAAAGCGGGTTTTGGAAAGAAAAATTCTAGCGGAAAAGGGCGTTTTAGCGTGGAGAGTTTTGAGGCGTTTAGCTTTGAAAAGCCAGAGTTAAAAGAGGACGAAGTGGCGGCTTTTGTGGCACTTTCGCCTTTTGTTTTGCATGCAAATTTGGGCGTAAAAGAGGCGTTTTACGAGCCTTTTACACGCTTTGGCAAACGGCTGGGTGAGCAGTTTGTAAAGACGCCTGTTTTGATGGCAAACACGGGCGCGCTTTTGGTTTTTAAAGAAAAAAGCGGCGAGTGCGAGCGAACGTGCGTGCGTGCAAATTTAGGCTCAGAAAAAGAGTGCGAAGTAAATTTGTGTGGTGAAAATTTGCGACTTGGTGAAGCGCTCGTGCATCAAGGCAAAGCGATTCTAGCACCGACAAAGGTGAAAAAGCAGCGTTTGGAAAACGACAAAAAGGAGTGAAAAATGAGCCAACAAACTACAAAAACAAAACGCTACAAACTTACGCTTACGCTTTTAAGCCCCGTGCACATAGGCACTGGCGAGGCTTACACGCCGCTAAATTTTACCATCGACAAAGACGAAAACGGCAAAAACAAAGTTTTCGTCTTTGACGAAGTGGAGTTTTTTAACGCGTTAGAACCAAAAGACAAAGAAGAGTTTGTTAAAAAAAGTGGCGACTTGCGAGAGTTGCACGCTTTTATAAAACAACAAAAAGAAGTGGCAAAACAAATCAGTAGAAAAAAGATAAATGTTGCAGAAGATGGTGTGAATGATGAAGAAAAAGGTTTGGTGAAAAAATTTGAAACGCTAGGACACAACCAAATCAACCGGTTTCAAATTTGCCGAACATACCGAAATTCGAATTTTGGCGCGCCACTCATTCCAGGAAGTAGCCTAAAAGGAGCAGTCGCAACAGCGCTTGCAGACAGCGGCAAAAGCGAAGAGTGGCTAAAAGAGAACATGCGACTAGTTAGCTTAAGCGACAGCGAAACGGCAAAAATATCTTTTGTAGGAACGGCAAAAAACGTGCGAAGATTTGACGAAGCAGGCAAGGCAAATGGCAAACCTACACTTCCAGTTTTTACAGAGTATTTAAGAAGCACTCGCCCGCTCACAGCCACGCTGGACTTAAAAGGCGGCGTTAGCATGGACGAGATTAAGTGTGCGTGTAAAGCTCGTTACAAATCGCTTTTTGACGAGGAATTTACGCAAACAAACGCACTAAAATACATAAAAGAGGAATTTAAAAAGCTAAAAAATTTATCTTTAAAAGAGAACGAATTTCTACTTCGTGTAGGCAAACATAGCGGTTTTAGTGCCGTTACTACAAAAGGCGCAACTTTTAAAGACCCAAAAAGCGGACAAATCAAGAAAAAAGCCTACACCACTTGGCTCATAAATTCCCTTCCGTTTGGCTGGGTAAAGTGTGCATATGAAGAAGTGTGAGGAGGAGAAAAAGATGAAAGTTTTTACGATTTGCGGAAAACCTGCGAAAAATAAAGAAGGCGTTTATCAAAAAGCAACATATATTTTTGAAAACGAAAAGTATGAAGAAGTAAATATGATTCCGCTTTTAGCAAAAGTGTATAAAGATAACGAATTTGTGCCCATATATACAAAAAGCGTAAAAGACGATGTGCAAAAAATGGTTGAAAGTGAATACAAAAATTTGCAAATAAACTTTAACGATGATTTTATGATAAAAGACGAAAAAAACTTCGAAAGCATCTTTGCCATACTAAACGAAGCCGTTAAAGGCGAAGATGAATTTGTTTTTGACATTACTCACGGCTTTCGCCACTTGCCACTTTTGGTGCTAGTGCGTTTGCTCATCGAGAATTTTCAAAATACAACAAAAGTAAAACACATTTGGTTTGCAAAAGAGATAGACCAATACAAAAAATACGAAGTTATCGACCTAAAAAAATACCTAGAACTCGCCAACATTGCCTTTGTCATTACCGCTTTTGCAAACAACTATACAGTGGCACACAGCGTAGAGGTTAGCGGTTTTGATGGATTAATAAAAGCGATGAAACAATTTACATCTTCGATGCTTGTGCTAGACATCTACGCATTAAAAAACGACACAGATGAGTTTTTAAGAGAGATAGACAACATAAAAGAAGAATCTGTTAAGAATTTGCTAGAAACATTAAGGGAGGAGATGGCAAAAGTTGGCAAAATTTTAGCAAAAGAAAGCAACTGCGAAAAGCTTTTAGACATTAGTCGTTTGCTTGTCGAAAAAGGGTTACCAACAGCAACAT
>DCIZ01000141.1:407-8394 GCA_002317305.1 Campylobacter sp. UBA1713 | reverse complement strand
AAAACGGCGGCGGGACGGGCGGGCGGGGGCGTTGCCCCTGCGACCCCGTTCGGAGTGCGGAGAGCGGATTTTGTGATTATCAAAAAAGCAAAAACAGAACGCCGTCATTCGCAAGGGAGGCAAAGCCGACCGAAGAATCCCCCGTCTTTTGAGTGAGTAAAAAGTCAAATTCGCAAAAAAGCAATGCGAAGCCGTCATTCGCAAGCGTGCGAAGAATCCCCTGGAATTTAATGGAGTAGAATCTTAAAATTCACTAAAAAGCAAATTTTCACAAATTCCGTTTTCCGTTTTCCGCACTCCGCTTTCTGAACGTTTGTCGATTCTAGAAAATTTAAAATTCAGCGTTTAGAATTTTATAGCTCTCTTGTTGCGAAAATTCCAAAAATTCACTCAACCTATCTGCATCAAACATCGAATCCAAATACTCTTTTCTAAATTCATACTCTATTAGCGGCGGGACAAGGTCGTTTTTTATAAACTGCATCGCCATGAGTAGCCTGCCGACTCTGCCATTGCCATCGCTAAACGGGTGAATTTTTTCAAACTCAATGTGAAAACGTGCCATCTCAAACACCGTTTCTGGCTCTTTTTGGTAGAGTAAATTTTCCAAACTGCTCTTTATTAGATGTGGCAAAACTAGCTTTACATCTGTGTTTTTGATGCGTTTTTCGACCGTTCTGTAAGCCCCGACTGGTCTTTCGATCTTCTCTGGGCACACTTTTAGTGCGTAGTCAAACATAAGCGCGTGTAGCTCTTTTACAAAATTTGCATCTATCGCACGTTTTGCAAAACCGCTTCTAACTACCTCGTCATAGCAGTCAGCAAAACCTTTGATGATGAGCTGTTCGCTTAGTGGTTTGTTTGGCGCCGTGATGCCTCTTTCTAGCAGTTGCTCGGTCTCGCCGTAGTCTAGCGTAGTGCCCTCGATTCTGTTGCTGTGGTGCGTTATGGCTGTCCGCAAATACGAAAAAAGCCTGTTGCGTTCAACTAGCGGTATATCACTCAGTTTTGGTAACATCTAGCTCCTTTACTCGCCTTTTTCCACCAAAGCAAAACACCTAGCAGGAAAGCCCGTGCCGCCAGCTATCTTTAAAAATGTGCTAAAGATCACCGCACCCGTTTCAGGCAGATTTTTCAAATTTTTCAAAAGCTCTATCTGGTAACGCCCCGTGCTAAGTATGTAAGTCTCGCACGCAAAACCGCTTGCCATCGCCCCGACTGCGCTATCTGTGTCGCTCGTCTCGTGCCCGACTGCCCCCACATTTCGCTCCTCGACTAGAAATTTCAGCGCCTCCAAAGACCAGCCCGGGTAGTGTTTTACCCCCGCCTCATCGCAGTTGTCCATCTCGCTGCTAGTCGTCCGCTCGCTCCAACCGCTACAAAACGCCACAAACGCATTTGGCGGAATCTTGCCGTTTTTTGCCTCCCACGCCAAAATGTCAGCCTTGCTTAGCTCATAGTCGTGATTTGCTTTGCACTCGTCTAGTTTTTTTATGACACAAAGCGGCTTTGCAAAATCTTTTGGCGTAAAGACGTCCAGCGTCTCTAGCCCTTCACAAAAGTGAATCGGCGCGTCTACGTGCGTGCCATACTGCCCGACTAGCGTGTATTCGATGGCGCGAAAACCGTCGTTTTTAAAGTCATAGACCATTCGCTGCTTTAAGTCGCCAAAGCCAGACCAGTGAGGCGTGCTTTCGCTCACCACGTTTGAGAGTTCGACCCACTCGCACTTTTCGTTTAGTTCGTTTAAAGTGTTCCACAAATTCATCTTTAACTCCTTTTGTTAAATTTTTGTTAAAATAAATTTTCAAATATCAAAAAATCGCAAATGCGAAGCCGTCATTCGCAATGGAGGCAACGCCGACCGAAGAATCCCCTGAAATTTGAAGCAAGTCAAAAAGTCAAATTCGCAAAAAAGCAAATTTTGACAAATTCTGTTTTCCGTTTTCCGCACTCCGCTTTCTGAACGCAGGGGATTCTTCGGTCGCTGTCGCTCCTCAGAATGACGGCGATAACGGAAAACGGAATGCGGAAAACAGAAAACGGAATTTGTGAAAAATTCGTTTTTAGCTAAATTTGACTTTTTCCGCTCTCGCCAGGCGGGGGATTCTTCGGGCGGGCTAACGCCCACCCTCAGAATGACGGCGTTTGTTTGTGCTTTTTCGAGAATCGCAGAATCCGTTCTCCGTTCTCCGTTAAGCCTTTTCCAAAGCCGCGCCTAAGTCTGCCACAAGGTCCTCAGCACTCTCTAGCCCTATACTAAGCCGAACAAGCCCTTCACTTATGCCACACGCCTCTAGCTCGCTTGCGCTAAGCTGCTGGTGTGTAGTCGTAGCAGGATGCGTTATGATAGACTTTGCATCGCCTATGTTTGCCACGATGTGAAAAAGCTTTACCTCGTTTAGCACACGCCGCGCCGCCTCTTTGCTCTCCACCTCAAAGCTCAAAAGTCCGCTAGCACGCCCGCCCGCAAATTTACTCGCAACAAACTCATACACTGGTGAGCTTTTTAGCCCCGGATAGTTCACGCTTTTTACCTTTGGGTGCGCCTCCAAAAACTCCGCCACTTTGCGCGCATTGTCGCTGTGCCTCTGCATCCTCACGCCCAAAGTCTCTAGCCCCAGCAAAAGCTGCCACGCATTAAACGGGCTCAAAACCGCCCCCATGTCGCGCAAAAGTCCTATGCGAATGCGAAGTGTAAAGATGTCAAACGCACCTGCTAGATCCGCATAAACCAAACCATGATAGCTCTCATCTGGCGTGCTAAAACGTGCATAACGCTCGTTTTTAACTAGCTTTTCGTTTAGCTTTTTGCCCGCTACCACAAGCCCGCCGATGCTCACGCCCTGCCCGCTTATATATTTGCTAGCGCTGTGAACTACCACATCTACGCCGTTGTCTAGCGGCTTAAAGAGTGCGGGCGTGGCGACCGTGTTGTCGGCGATGGTAACCACGCCATGCTTGTTTGCTACCTCAACGATTTTAGGCAAATTTGGCACGGCTATCTGCGGGTTTGAAAGCGTCTCAAAGAGAATGGCTTTTGTGTTTTTGTCCACAAGCGATTCTAGCTCCTCTGCGCTGTCTGAGTCAAACACTCGCGCCTCGATGCCGAAATTTTTCATCGTGTGTGTAAAAAGCGTCTGCGTTCCGCCGTAAACTTTGTTACTCAAAAGTATGTTGTCGCCCGCACCAGCCAAATTTGCCACCGCAAAAAAAAGCGCCGCTTGTCCGCTAGCCGTGCTAACTGCGGCAGCTCCGTTTTCTAGTGTGGCGATCTTGCTCTCTAGCGCCTCGAAAGTTGGGTTTGTTAAGCGGCTGTAAATTTCGCCCAGCTCACGCAAAGCAAAGCGATTCGCCGCGGTTTCTAGCGAGCCAAAGTCGTAAGCGGTCGTTTGGTAGAGTGGCGCTGCCATCGCACCAAAAGCGTCTTTTTTTGGGTCATAACCAGAGTTAAGTGCCAGTGTGTCAAAATTCATTTTTTATCCTTTTTTTTAAATTTGGTTTTTATTTTTATCTGTATATTTTAAAATTTTAAAGCCAACGCCGTCATTCTGATGTGAGCGTAAGCCAGCCGAAGAATCCCCTGACTTTGAGAAATTCGCAAAAATGCGAAACGCAAATGCAAAGCCGTCATTCTGAGGGAGGCAAAGCCGACCGAAGAATCCCCCGAAATTTGAGCGAGTAGAATCTCTAAAATTCACGAAAAAGCGAATTTTAGAGTTTCTTTTCCCTCGCCAGGCGGGGGATTCTTCGGTAGCTGTCGCTCCCTTACGAATGACGGCGGTAACGGAAAACAGAATGCGGAAAACAGAAAACGGAATTTATGAAATTCGCTTTTTCGTGAATTTGAAAGATTCTACTCTGTTTTCCGCATTCTGCACTCCGTTTACAGAATCGGCACAGATGCCGAGATGCGAACTTCGTCCTCTCTTTTTGCCTCTACGCCAAATTTGGAATCGCCAAATTTTCGCAAAAGCTCGATGCTGCCTAGAATCTCCGCCTTTTTACCGCTCACGCTTTCGACATTTGCCCCCACGCAAACGCCCTTTTCCATGCCGTATTGTCTCAAAAAACGAAACTCTTTCAGGCAGAATTCCATCGACTTTTCCAGCGCCTTCTCCTCGCCTTCGCCAAAAATTTGCTCCTCCACAAAAGCGGGCACACTCACGCCGAGCCAACGGACAAATTCTAACGTTTTTCGCGAACCCACTGGCGTAAAGGTAAAAACAAGCGGCGGTTTTTTTATGCTAAGAAGCGAAAGGTCGTCTATAAAACGCTTTGCAAGCGAGAGGTCAAAAACCGCTTGAGTGATGAAAAATTCGCACCCGTTTAGCACTTTTTGCGCTATCCTGTGCTCTTCACGCCCCTTTTTTGCGTGGCGCTCGCTGATGGCGATGCCGCCTAAAAGCAGGCTTTTTGCGTGCTCTTTTTTCATCTCATAAGCGCGCTGCAAACTCAGTGTCGGTTTAAGAGACGAGCTGGCACTTCCTACCAAAACCAGCGGAAAGTCGGCGTTTTTTATGAAATTCACAAAACTCTCTTCGGTCAAATTTGAAACCGCACGGTAGATGACCGCCTCGTGTTTTTGTCGCAAAAATTCGCGGTAAAAACGCTCTGGCGCGTAGCAACCGCTAAACTCAAAAGGGCGTTCTGGCGAGCGAGCACTTTCGTCCTGTAAGTCGTAGATGACCAGCCCGTCAAAACGCACGCCACTAAGCCTTGAAAGCGTTCTGTCCGCCATCTCTTTCACTTCGTTTTCGCTCTTTTCTATGCGTGGCGGCGTGAGCCCGTAAAGTAGCACGGGCTCGTGAGTGCGAATTTTTTCTACCAATCTCATAAAATAACCTTCAAAGTAAATTTGTTTTTGCATTCAGAAAACAGAGTTCGGAAAACGGAAAACTGAATTTGTAAATTCGCTTTTTCGTGAATTTGACGATTCTACTCGCTCACAAAGCAGGGGATTCTTCGGTCAGCTTTGCCTCCCTGTCGAATGACGGCGTTTGGTTTGACTTTTTTCGCATTTTGAGAATTTTCTCTCGGCGTTGATTTTACGTAAAGGGCGTAAATTCGCAAAAATGCGAAACGCAAATGCAACGCCGTCATTCTGAGGGAGCCGCAAGGCGACCGAAGAATCCCCTGAAATTTGAAGCAAGTCAAAAAGCCCAATTTATAAAAAAGCAAATTTTGGTAAAAAAAGCTAACGCTTTTTTTATTTTGCCTCCGCCTCCGCCTGCATTTTCGCTTCGCTCAAAGGCAGGCGGAGGCGGGCGACGGGGGCAAGCCCCTGCGACCCCTTTTTGGAAAACGGAGTGCAGAATGCGGAAAACGGAATTTGTAAAATTCGCTTTTTTCGTGAATTTTACGATTCTACTCGCTCGCCATGCAGGGGATTCTTCGCTTGCGCTCAGAATGACGGCGGTAACGGAGTGCGGAAAACGGAAAACAGAAAACGGAATTTGCAAAATTCGCTTTTTCGTGAATTTGACGATTCTGTAGAATCTCCGCACTCCGAACGCACTCCTCATCACCTAAACGCCTTAACCGCCTCGACCATGTTTGCTAGACTAGGCTCCACCTCTTCCCACTTTCTCGTCTTTAGTCCGCAGTCTGGATTTATCCACACCTGTTCTACTGGCAAGACTTCCAAAATAGCCTCTATTTGCGCCTTAACCTCCTCCACGCTCGGCACTCTCGGGCTATGAATGTCGTAAACGCCCGGACCTATCTGCGCTTGGTAGCCTACACTCTTAAACACCTTCAAAAGCTCGTTGCCACTTCGTGCCGTCTCGATGCTAATGACATCTGCGCCCATCGCCTCTATAGTCTTTATGATGTCGTTAAATTCGCTATAGCACATGTGCGTGTGAATTTGTGTCTCTTTTCTAGCACAACTCACAGAAATTTTAAAGCTCTCCACCGCAAAATCTTCGTAAGCTTTTATGTTCTCATCACGCAAAGGATAGCCCTCTTTAAACGCCGCTTCGTCTACTTGAATGATCTTCACGCCTGCATTTTGCAAGTCGTTTATCTCGTCAAAGATGGCTAAACTTAGCTGGCGTGCCACCTCGCTTCGTGGCTTGTCATCTCGCACAAAACTCCAGTTTAGGATGGTAACTGGACCTGTTAGCATCCCTTTCATCACCTTTTTCGTGCGACTTTGCGCGTAGGTGATCCACTCCACAGTCATCGGTTTTGGGCGGCTCACATCGCCAAAAAGCAAAGGCGGTTTTACACAACGACTGCCGTAGCTTTGCACCCAGCCGTTTGCGCTAAATGCGTAGCCTTTTAACTGCTCGCCAAAATACTCCACCATGTCGTTTCGCTCTGGCTCGCCGTGAACTAGCACATCTAGCCCTACTTTTTCTTGGAATTCAACACAGCTATCTATGTATTTTTTTATCTCCGCCTCATAAGTCTCTTTGTCTAAAACGCCCTTTTTGTAGCCATTTCGCACGATTCGTAGCTCGTTTGTCTGTGGAAATGAGCCTATGGTTGTGGTAGGAAATTTTGGCAAATTTAGCAAAGCGTTTTGAGCTTTCAAACGCTCCAAAACCGGCGTATCTCTGTCAAACTGAATCAAATTTGCCGCTCGCTCGCTCACTGCCGCATCGTTTATGAGCGGTGAAGTAGCGCGAGACTTAACTGCAGAAGCGTTTGCTTTTAGCGCCGCCTCGTCTGCATGTCCGTTTAACGCCGCGTTTAAAAGCGCCACTTCTGCCACTTTCTCTACACCAAAACTAAGCCACTCTTTGATGGCTAAATTTGGCTCAAACTCCAAACTAAACGGCACGTGAAGTAGCGAACAGCTTGTGCCCACAAAAAGCCGCTCATCGCCAAATGTGTTTTTTAAATTTGTCGCCACTTTTAGCTTCTCTTCTAAATTTGCTCGCCACACATTTCGCCCATCTATAAGCCCAGCAAAAACCACCTGACTAGCCTCTTTTAACGTCTCTACCGCCGCGCTTTGCTCGCCATAGACAAAGTCCAGTCCGACCGCCCAAACGCCCGTTTTTACCACCTCTTTTACCGCTTCGTCCGCTCGCTCGAAAAATGTGTTAAAGATGATCTTTTTACCGCTTTTTGCTAGCTCGTTGTAGACGCTTTGAACTAAATTTGAAAGCTTTGCGCCTTTGCTCGTTACAAACACAGGCTCATCAAACTGAACGAACTCCAAGTCTACTTTTGCTAGTAGCTCCACGTAACGCGCTACAAGTTCGCCAAGTTTGTCTAGCGGACGTGTGCCGTCTGTGCTTTTGCTGAGTGCTAAAAATGTAACCGGACCGACTAAGTTTAGCTTTAAATTTAAGTCGCCCAAAAGCGCCCTTGCTTCGCTAATTTCTGCTAAAATTTTGCTAGGGTTTAGCCCAAAAGTCGTTGTGGCGTTTATCTCTGGAACGATGAAGTGGTAGTTTGTGTTAAACCATTTTGTCATCTCCATCGCCACTGCGTTTTTGTTGCCTCTAGCTGCTGCAAAGTATGCATCACGCTCGCTTAGACCTTTAAAACGCTCTGGCAACGCCTCAAAAAGCGCCACAGTGTCAAGCACGCCGTCATAATACGAAAAGTCATTTACACTGACTAAGTCCACGCCTGCCTCTTTTTGTAGCTGCCAGTTTTTCTGCCTTATCTCTTTTGCTACCCGCTCCACCTCGCTAAATTCGCTTTTGCCAGCCCAAAACGCCTCAAGCGCAAATTTTAGCTCACGCTTCGCACCGATGCGACTAAAACCGCCAATAAAACTCTTTGACATGTTTTTTCCCTTGAAATGTATTTATGCAAATGCATAAAAAAACACTCATTTTTTAAGTGCTTGTTTATGAATTTACGCTGTGTAAAATTTTGGAATGGGGCCAGCTGTGGCAAAGCCCCCGCCCGCCTGTCCCGCCGCCTTTTTCTTTTAGTTTTTAGCGAAAAGAAAAAAGCGGCGGGACAAAAAAGCGTTAGCTTTTTACTAAAGGGCATCTCTAAAAACTACTTAACTAAATTT
>DCIZ01000141.1:0-305 GCA_002317305.1 Campylobacter sp. UBA1713 | reverse complement strand
GTTTTTAGAGATGCCCTAAATTTAACAAATTTTACGCATAAAAACAGACAAAGTATAACCAAACATAAGTAAATTTATATTGAAAAAGTAAAGAAATTTTAGCGCGACTAGCGCATCGTAATGTGTAAATTTAAAGTAGCGTTAAAAGAGTTTAAAACAACAGCAGAATCAAAGTAGCATGGGTGAGTTCATGGTAAAACCTTTTTAAAAATTCAAATAAAATGTGCGAAATTATACATTTTTTTTCTTAAATTAAACTGAAATGAAAATATTTTTCTACATTCGGAAAACGGAAAACAGAAAAC
>DCIZ01000041.1:16063-19617 GCA_002317305.1 Campylobacter sp. UBA1713 | reverse complement strand
TTTTCGATAAATCTCAAAGAAAAACGGCGATGGACGAGCGACGGGGGCTACCGCCCCTGCGACCCCATTCGGAAAACGGAGTGCGGAGAACAGAAAACGGAATTTTGCAAAATTTGCTTTTAGCTAAATTTAACCTTTTTACTCGCTCACAAGGCAGGGGATTCTTCAGAGCTATTGCCCTTACGAATGACGGCGGTAACGGAAAACGGAGTGCGGAAAACAGAAAACGGAATTTGTAAAAATTCGCTTTTAGCTAAATTTAACCTTTTTACTCGCTCACAAGGCAGGGGATTCTTCGGTCGGCTTTCGCCTCCCTCAGAATGACGGCGATTTGTTTGTGCTTTTTCGAGAATCGCAAAATCTTAAATCCTAAACCATTATTTAACAGCAGCCATCGCCTTTACCGCCCTGAACGCGTTGTTTATAGAGACTACGATGCTACAGCCATTTTTGCTAGCTATATCGCCACCGACAAAAAGCCCTTTGATGCCCGTTTGAAAATTCTCGTCAGCTACTGGCTTGCCCTCGCTGTCTATCTCGATGCCGCACTTCCTTAAAAAGTCCACTGGCGTCGAGCCACCGATGGCGTAAACTACGCGGTCAAAAAGCTCACTCTCGCCGTTGCCAAATTTAACCAAAGGCTTGCCACCACTCTCCTCCACTTCCACAATGTCCACGCCAAGTTTTAGCGTCATCTTTGCCGCATAGACGTTTTTTTCGTTTATCTCATTTAGGCGACTAAATTTCTCACGGCGGTAACAAAGCGTAACATCGCTCGTCTCACTAAGATCTACGGCGTATTCAGCAGCAGAGTTGCCACCGCCCACGACCAAAATTTTCTCGCCTTTTACACAAGAATTTGTGTTATAGTTTATAACCGCGCCAAGTGCAAGCGGAATTTTGTAGTCAGGTTTGTTTGGTTTGCCCATGCGACCGATGCCGACAACCACATTTTTCGCCTCAAAGTCCCCTTTTGAAGTAGCCACTTTAAAAACCTCGCCCTCTTTTACCGCCTTTTCCACCTCGCAACTAAATTTAGCCTCAAAACCGCCCTCGCCTAGTAGCTTGTCAAAATACTCCAGCGTGCTCTCCTTTGTCCCGTCAAAAAACTCCACGCTCCCTTCTGTGTCGCTAGCCATGCCTTTGTAGGCTTTGTCTACACGTTTGCCATCTTTGTAAAATTTGCGAATCGTCTGCGAATGTGCATCGCCTTTTTCTAACAAAAGCACGCTTAAACCGCTCTTTTTTGCCTCAACAACTGCCGAAATTCCGCAAGGTCCTGCTCCTATAACAACAACATCGTAAATCATGTTTTATCCTTTGTAAATTTAAAGTGTTATCTCTTTTATATCTGCCACGCATAAAAATGCGCCGTAAATAGCGCCCACAAGCGCTACGCGATTTGCCTTTACTTTTGGGTCGTCTGCGTTTATGATGACTCCTTCAAAAAAGGCATCTATGTGCTCTTTTAAGCCAAAAAGCGCACCAAAGTAGCCGTCCAAGTCGTCCAAATTTAAATTTAGCCCACAAAACGCACGCCACAAATTTGCCTCGCACTCTGCTTCAAAAAGCGCCTCATTTACGCCACACGCACCAGCCACATCTACATCTTTTAAAATGTTTGCCACACGTTTAAACGTGCTAAAATTCTCGCGAAATTCGCTGCCTCTCACCACATGCTCAAGCGCCTCCACCGCACGCCAAATTTGCCCAAGCTCTTTGCAACCGCCACTCAAACACGCCTTTACCACGCTTGCATTTGCGCTACTAAGTGCATAAAGTCGCTCGAGTATAAAACTCTCCAAAACGCTCATGTCAAACTTCGCATAGAGCCCAGAAACCTCTCGCAAAAACGCACTCAACTCAAATTTAACGCCTGCGTTTAGCACTATCTTTAGCACGCCAAGCGCTGCCCGTCTAAGCGCATAAGGGTCTTTTGTGCCAGTAGGAATTTTGCCCACCGAAAACATCGCCAAAAGCGTGTCAAACTTCACCGCCAACGCCACACACGCACTAAACGGCGTGCTAGGCAGCGGGCTGCTTTCGCCTGTCGGTAGGTATTGTTCACGGATGGCTAAACTCACCGCATCGCTTTTGCCAAACGCCTTTGCGTAGTAGCTTCCCATCGTCCCTTGAAGTTCGGTAAATTCATATACCATCGCACTGGTCAAGTCGGCTTTTGAGAGCATGACTGCCTCTTCTAGTTCGTCCAAATTTGTAACGCCAAAGATGCCCGCTAGCTTTTTTGCTAACGCCACTTCGCGAATCTCTTTTTCATATACGCTACCGAGCCCTTCAAGATAGCTAATGTTTTTGAGCTTTTCGGCGCTAAATTCGCCAGAGAGGTCTTGCTGCCAAAAAAACGCCGCATCGCTAAGCCGCGCCCTTAAAACGCGCTCGTTGCCCGCCACGATGATGTCAAAATTTTCAGCCATAGCGTTGCTAACGACTACAAAGTGGTTGCTAAGTTTCTCGCCGTCAAAAAGCGGAAAGTAGCGCTGGTTTTCTTTCATGGACAAGATGATGGCTTCTGGTGGCACGTCCAAAAACGCCTCTTCAAAACGCCCCAAAAGTGCGGTCGGATTCTCCGTGATGGTTACAACTTCTTTTAGCAAATCTTCGTCTATCTCGATGCGAAGTGAGCTTTTTGCCTCTATATCTTTGAACTCTTTTAGAATCTTTGCCTCGCGTTTTTCCGCCTCCAAAATGACGCCGTTTTGAGAAAGTTTCTCAAAATACTCCTCTGCTGTAGCGAAAGGAATCTTCTCAAAACCAAATTTGCGATGTGGCAAAAACGCCTTTTCACTCTTTACGCCGCAAACTTCGCACGGCACGTTTTCGCCGTTTAGCAAGACTACGAGGTTTCTAACGGGGCGGATAAACTCAAATTCGCCCGTGCCCCAACACATAGATTTGCCAAAATTTAGCGAACTCACAAATTCGTTTATGACGCCATTTAGTAGCTCTTTTGCGCTTTTGCCCGGCGTGATGCTTTTAAAGTAAAGCACCTCTTTGCCTTTTACTTCGGCGAATTTTAGCTCGCTTGGCGAAATGCCGCACTTTTTGGCAAAGCTAAGTGCCGCACCGCTCCAACTACCATCTTCGTTTTGCGCTATTTTGCGTGGCGCTCCTGTGTGCTCGACTTCGAGGTCGTGGCTACTTTGGCTCATCTGCCCAAAAATGACTACACGTCTAGGTGTAAATTCTAGCTGAAATTCGCCACTCAAACCGCTATTTTCTAACGCTTTGAGCCATTTGGTTTGTAAATTTGGTTGCTCTTTTAGGAAGGGAATCGCTGGAAATTCCTCAACGCCAAGTTCAAATAAAAAATTCATGCTAACACTCCAAAAAATTCTAAAAAACTCTTGATTATAGCTAAAAAATATTATTAAAAAGCTTAAAATTTAAATTTATGCTGAAAGTGTTGTGTTAGTGCGGAAAATGAAATTTTCGATAAAGTAGAATCGTTAAACCAATTTCTAAACGGGGTCGCAGGGGCGGTAGCCCCCCGTCCCACCGTCCCGACGCCGTTTTTCTTTGAGATTTATCGAAAA
>DCIZ01000041.1:0-16051 GCA_002317305.1 Campylobacter sp. UBA1713 | reverse complement strand
AACGGCGGCGGGACATTTAAAAAGCATCAGCTTTTTACCTATCAGAAAACGGAGTGCGGAAAACGGAAAACAGAATTTGTAAAAATTCGCTTTTTCATGAATTTAACGATTCACTCGCTCAAATTTCAGGGGATTCTTCGGTCGGTAACGGAAAACGGAGTGCGGAGAACAGAAAACGGAATTTGTCAAAATTTGCTTTTTCTTGAATTTGTTTGTCGATTACGAGAATCGCAGAATCCGCACCCCGCATTCTGCATTCCGCATTCCACATTCCGAATGCACTCCGCACGCACTCCGTTTTCTGTATGTAAAAAGCTAACGCTTCGCTAAAGCTCAAAGAAAGTTTGGACGGGGAGAGGGCGGACGGGGGCTTTCGCCCCTGCGACCCCTTTGAGTCGCTTCGCTCGCACTTTCCGCATTCTGCATTCCGAACGCACTCCGCATTTCGTTCTCAGAATCTAAACTCATACGCAAAATTTACCTTTTTGTTGTCCCACTCTTTGCCCTTTTGGTAGCCCATCGTAAAGCTTAAAGAGTGGTTTGGAAAGCCAAAATTCGTCCTCACGCCCACGTCAGCTTTAAAGTGCGACAAATTTGTCTCGTAGTAAAATTTGTTGTATTCGTTTATGACTATGTCTAGCTTTTTGCCAAAACCAGCCACATAACCCGCCTGCAAAAAGCCATCTAACTCGTCAGCTTTGTAGCCCACCGCCAAGTCGCCACCAGCAAAAAACGCCGAATGCCTGCCTATGTCTATCTGCATGCCGTTGTTTGCTCGTTTGTGTAAAGAGCTTGCCACGCTGTAGCCTCCTCTCACGCTCGGCTCAAAATATAGCCCGATGCCGCCGCCAGATGTGTAAAAACGCTTTGACGCCACGAGGTCAGCACGCCAGCCGCTACCTGTAAGCTCGTCAAATTTTACGTCAGTTCTAGCATAAACCGCACCCGCTTTTAACGCAAAGTCGTTTGCAAATTCAGCTCGTCCATAAAGCCCGCCAAAAAGCGTTCTAGCAGGGATGCTTTCGCCTTGTTTTAAGTAACTTCCGTCATCGTTTGCGCTTTGGTAACCGCCCATAAAACCAAAGGTAAATGCCGCACTACCCGTCTGGACTTTGTGCCCAAGCCCCAGCCCAACGCCAGCGTATGAGACAAAGTGCTCGCTACCTAGCCCGTCGTGTGAAAAGCCGCCACCAAACAAATTTACCCAAAATTCGTTTTGCGGATTTTTCGGGTCGATTCTGCTTACCTTGCCGCTATCGTCTAGCGAAAGTCTGTTGAATCTGTCTAAATTTGTGTGGTAAAAAAACTTGTAGCGAGTAGCTGCTGTGACGCGAGATGAAATGCCGCTGGTTTTAGCCATGTCGCTTCCGTTTGGATCTATAAACGTAGAGTTTACATGCACAAAGTAGTAAGAGTTGTTAGAGAGAGTTGTCGTCTCCATGCCTCTTTTTTCTAGCTCGCCTACTATCTGTGAGCCGCTTTTTAGTGTATAAGTGTAAGCGCCTAGCTCTATGTCAGAAGCACTAAATGTAGCCTTTGCATCGGCTGAATTTTGCACTACTACTTGTAGCTTTTCGCTGCCGTCTACCTTTGCACCACCAGCGGTTTTGTCGCTAGCGTCTATGCGAAAAGTGCCATTTGACGCGCCTTTTACCACAACCTTTCCGCCCACGTTTTCACCGCCTGCTACAGGCACGTCTAGTCCTATGTCAAAAGTGCCGTCCGTTTCAGAAGCACCGCCGAAAAGTCCGTTTAGTGTTAGCGTGCTTGTCCCCAAATTTACCTTTCCGCCGTTTAGCACCCTAAGCACGCCAAGCGTCGAGTCGCTGTGAGCACTCCAAGACGAATCTACGCCGTCTATGGTCAAATTTGCCCTCTCGCCTAAAAGTGCCAGCCCGTCAAAAGTCGAGCCATTTCGCAAATTTATCTCGCCCTCTATCTCAAAAACTCCCTCGCCTTTGATGTTTGTGCCATATACGTCTATGGCTTGCTTGCTGCCTTTTATGCTGGTGTTGCCACTTAGGCTAATGTTGCTGTTTGTCGCTAGGATGCCACTCTCGCCACTTACGGCTAGGTTTTTGGTGCTTACTGTGGCGTTTGTTACATCTAGCCCGCTAGAAGCTTTGCCGCTAGCTTTAACACTAACGTTTTCTAAATTTAAAACGCCGCCGTTTAGCGAGATGCCGTTTGCGCCGTTGCCGTTTGTGGCTACACTAACGCCTGAGACGTTTGCATTTGCGCCATTTAGCGAGATGCCGTTTGCGCCGTTGCCGTTTGTGGTGATGTTAGTGCCCGCGATGCCAACGCTGACGTTTGTTAAGATATTTACGCCAGTTGCGTTTGCACCGCTAGTAACGATGCTTGTGCCGCCTATCTCGATGTCGCCACGCGAGCGAATGGCGTCTGAGCTGTTTGACGTGGTAGTCAAATTTGAGTCTTTGACAAAAACGTCTACTTTGCTTGAGTTGCCAATGTCCACGCCAACAGCACCTTCGGTGTCTACGACAACGCTAGAATTTGCCAAATTTGAGTCGCCCAAAAATGTCTTTGTGAGGTTTGACCACCTAACGCTAGAGTTGCTAATGTTTGTGTTGGTGATGTTCCAGCCAGAGACGTTTGAAGTGGCGATGTTGGAATTTAAGATGAGATAGACACCAGTGGTTTTGTTGGTTACGGTGTTTACAGCAGCACTAGCCGTGTCAGCCAAAAGACAGCTAGCAAGTGCAGCAGAAAAATAAAAGCCGTGTTTAAACATGTTTTCTCCCTTTTTGTTTATTTAAACAACGTATAAATTTTAACATTAAGTATATAAATTTAAAATTAAAATTTTTTAATTTTAAATTTTTCTTAGTTTTGTGTTAAATTTAAATTTAACTCTGGATGCTGAATGTAAAAATTCGTTTTTTCTTTTTCTATTTCTATCTTAAGCTCCTCTGGCGTTGGCATATGATGTGCGACCATGTTAGATTGTGCACACATGTGTGCACAATCTCTTCGTTATCATACATTTGATAAAACTTTCTAAAATATTGAAGATTCCTTTTTCTAAAACCATCGCCAAAAGTTTTTGTCAGCTTTTCAGCAAACACCTCCATCAAACGCTCACCATACTGCGCACGCTCTCTGCCTTTTTGTTCCTCCTTAACGATTTTTTTCCCAATATTCCAGTAGGTTGTTAAGCTAATCGAATTTACCGCACTATAAGCTGCATTTCTAGAATTTTGAATTAGAGTTTTTATCTCTTCAAATAATTTCGATTCACCATTTGTTTTTATTTCATTTTTCATAAAAATTCACCTCTCTTTATCTGTTATGTTTGCGAATCGACAAACAAAATGCTACGAAATCCCATGCATAGCAAAAGCAAAAAAACATAAGGTCGCCTCTACTTCAACTTTTTCAACCTTTTTTCAAGATAATAAACCACAATACCATAAAGCGACTTATGTTCAGACTTAAAATTTTTTAACGCCTTTTGAATCTGCTCTTTAGTTCTAGTTCCTTGTTTTTTATTCAAAGCACTTTTTACGCCCTCAAGCACACTTTTTCTATCGTTTTCCAAAGATGTCACATTTAAATTTAACACTTCATTAATCTCTTTGTTAAAGTTTTCATCGTTAGAAAATATCGTTCCATATTTAGTATAATAAATTTGCATTTTATTAAAATCGCTCTCTACAGAAGGATTTAGAGAAAGCTCTTTATCGCCTTTAAAAGTGTCGCAAGTTTGTTGTTTTTGTGGCAAACCAACACCACCATTACAACAACCGAGCAAATTTTTGTAGTCTAGTTGCAGCTCTTTATGTTTAGACTGGCTTTTAAAATGTTCGATTTTCATATCCTCTTTCTGAAATCCGCCGCATGCAGTAAGCACAAAGCCCGTTTTGCTCTTTAACCAAACTTTTCTTAACTTCATCTTTAACTTTACTAGGCAAATTTGCAAACAAAGCATTTTTTGCTTTTTGTTCGGTTAAGCTATTTGGCTCTTTTTGCTTTTTTATGTAAACCATATCTCACAAAACCTCCAAAAGCTCTATCTCTGTCTTATACTTTAAAGTCTCATGAAGCTCACCGCCCGCCTCTTTCTCTATCTGCAAAATCAACTCTTTCGCCTCATCAAATTTTTCTAGTTCAACCAACCTACCAACTTCATCTAGCCGTTTAGATATCTCTACATTTTGGCTCAAACCGTCGCCATCTGTGTCCAAAATCTCGTCAAGAATATCGTTTGAACTACGTCCATAACTCGCCAAAAACACTCTGCTTACCACAAAATCATTTAAAAGCAAAATTTCTTCTCTTTTCAACTCGCCCAAAACCTGCGGCGAGTGTGTCGTGATGACAAACTGGCAGTTCGGAAAGCTCTCCTTTAGTGTTTTGCAAATTTTTCTCTGCCAGCTTGGGTGCAAGTGCATCTCTATCTCATCTATCAAAACAACGCCACTTCCGTCTAGCGGATTCTCCAAATTTGGATTTGATATAACAAGCCTACGCGCTATGTCTGAAAGAAGTAGCAAAACGCTCTTCTCTCCGTCAGATAAATTTGAAAACAAAATTTCAACTCCGTTTTTTATCGCTATCAACGTCTCTCTATAGACTCTTATTTCTATAGATTCGCCAAAAAAATTTGAAATGGCTCGTTTTACAACAGATAATTCACGGCTTACATAACTTGAATTTTTATCTTTTTCTTGATATTCACGAAGTAGCTCATCTTTAAACCAGTTAAAAAAACAGTCAAAATTCAAAAGACTTACATTGTCCCATGCTGAAAAAATACCGTCATATGTATCTTTATTTTTAGACGAAACATTTCTACGATTTATAGAGTAAAAGGCAAATATAGGCGCATTTTTCGCATCTTCAAAACCAGAGCCTTTGTATTTTGATGCAATATACTCGCCAAACCCACCTTGTTTTTTAAACGAATGTTCTATCGACTCATCTTTGCCGTTTGCTGAAAATTCCAAATTTGAAACAGCCGTTACACTCTCTTTTAAAGAGGTAGTTTGTTTGTCGGCATAAACATCAGAAGCATTTAGTGCATATTTCTTTTTTTCATATTTTCCCAAACGATTCTTGTTTATAAATATCAACATCGATTTGCAAATAGCACTCAAAATAGTAGTTTTACCCGCTCCATTGACTCCGGCGATGCAGTTCATCTGCTTGTTAAACTCCAGTTCAACACTCTTAAAACACCTAAAATTTTGTAGTTGTAATTTTTTTAGTTTCATAATAATTTTTCCTTTTTTGAAAGTGCTACCAAAACCAATTTGCTAACACATCTCCAAAATGTCGTAGTTTGTGTTTCTAACCGCTGGTGTTTCACCTATGTCTCGTATAAGTTCTACCATCTCCTCTTTACACATGCGAAAACTAGCACCAGCCGCTTTTACTACGTTCTCTTCCATCATCGTCGAACCCAAGTCATTTGCACCAAATTTTAGTGCCAGCTGCCCGACAAACGACCCCTGTGTAACCCAACTGCTTTGAATATTTTTAAAATTATCCAAAAACAAACGCGCCACCGCCAAAATTCGCAAATACCGCACAGAAGATTGTTTTTTTATCTCTGGATGTTCGGCTTTTAAACGCGTGTTTGCCCCCTGAAAACTCCACAAAATAAACGCCCGAAAGCCGCCCGTCTCGTCCTGTAACTGCCGCAAAAACTCAAAGTGCTCCACTATCTCACGCGTGGTTTCAAGCGTCCCAAACATCATTGTCGCCGTGCTTTTGATGCCCATCTCGTGCGCACTCTTGTGGACATCTAGCCACTGCTGCGTGGTGCATTTGCGAGGCGCTACCAGCTCCCTTACCCGGTCACTTAGCACCTCAGCGCCAGCACCCGGAATGCTATAAAGCCCCTTTTTTTGCAAACGAGCCAGCACCTCACGCACAGAAATTTTGCTAACTCGCGCTATGTAGTCTATTTCAACGGCTGAAAATCCGTGAATCGTAACCTGCGGAAACTTCGTGTGTATATGCTCCACAAGCGCCTCATACCACTCTATTTTCAGCTTTGGATGCACGCCACCTTGAAACAAAATTTGCGTTCCGCCTATGGCTAGCAGCTCCTCTATCTTTTTGTCTATCTCCTCAAAACTCAAAACATAAGCATCTTTTTCGTCCACGTGCCTGTAAAACGCGCAAAATTTGCAGTCCACAAAACACGCGTTTGTATAGTTTATGTTTCGGTCGATGATGAAAGTCGTTATCTTTTTTGGGTGAAGTTCTAGTTTTTTTTCGTAAGCCAGTCGCCCCAGCTCGTAAAGTGGCGCGTTTTCTATTAGCTCAACCGCTTCGTTTATACTCATTCTCATCTTTTTTTCCTTTTTTTATGTTGTTTTTTGTGTTTAACTAGACGATGGCGTAAATTCTCAAAATTCACAAAAAAGTAAATTTTTACAAATTTAGTTTTCCGCATTCCGAAAAGGGGTCGCAGGGGCTTGCCCCCGTCCCCCGTCCCGCCAACGTTTTTCTTTGAGCTTTTAGCGAAAAGAAAAACGTTGGCGGGACAAATAAAAATCGTTAGCTTTTTGTTAAAAATACGGAATTTGTAAAAATTCGCCTTTGTTTAAATTTAAAAGATTCTACTCCGCATTCCGAACGCACTCCGTTTTCAGTTCTCCGTTTTCTGAAAATACCTCTTCGCCGCGCTACTTCCCACGCCATTTTTCGCCATCTCGTTTAAGCGCGCTATGCGTTGTTCTGTAGTCGGATGCGTGCGAAAAAGCCCCGAAAACGCCTGCGTTACGCCACTCAGCGGCGAGATGATAAACATGTGTGCCGTCTGCTCATTTGCATTTTGCATCGCCACGCGCCTAGCACACTCCTCTATCCGCCCCAGCGCACTCGCCAGCCAAAGCGGGTTTGTCAGCTCAGCACTAAATTTGTCAGCCTCAAACTCACGCGCCCTAGAAACGCTCATCTGAATCACAGTCGCCACAGTCGGCGCCACGACCGCAAGTGCTAGCAAAAAGAGAGGATTCGCCCCACGCCGCTCGCCACCGCCGCCCCCTACCATGCTGCCCGCCGCGCCAAATTTTAGCATCGTAGCCAGCGAGGCTATAGCACCTGCAAAAACAGAAGCTATAGTCCCTGTCAAGATGTCGTAGTGCTTTACGTGCCCCAGCTCATGCGCCACAACCGCCTTTACTTCGTTGTCGTCCATCATCTCCAAAAGCCCACGCGTAACGGCGACTACCGCGTGTTTGTGGTTTCGCCCAGTCGCAAATGCATTTAGCGCGCCGTCCTCTATGACGTAAAGTTTTGGCATCGGCAAATTTGCCTCCACCGCAAGGTCTTCGACCAGTCTGTAAAGTCTGTTTTCGGGCTCTAGTTGCGTAGCGTTGTAGTGCTTTAAAACCATCGTGTCGCTGAAAAAATAACTCACCAAATTTGTCATCGCACCGACTGCTAACGCTATAAAAACGCCACTTTCGCCACCGACAAGCCCGCCGATAAATATAAAAAGCAACATCAACGCCGTCATAAAAAACGCTGTTTTAAAAATTTCCATGTTTTACTCCTTTTTGGAAGTGTTTTTTTGTTTTTGTTTTTATATACTCATGTTTTTCAAATTTTCATAGATTCCGTTTTTGTTTAGCACCGCCTTTGCCGATTTTTTCGCTACGCTCAAAAATCGGCAAAGGCGGTGCTGGAGGACGGGGCTACCGCCCTGCGACCCGTTTATAGTGCAGAATGTGGAATGTAGAATTTTATAAATTCACTTTTTCGTAATTTTAAAAATTCTTTTCCCTTGCTAGACAGGGAATTCTTCGGTCGGCTTCGCTCCATTGCAAATGACAGCGTTAGTTTTTGATTTTTTCGAATTCGACTTTTTTTGCCTTCGCCGCACAAACGATTCTACAGCGGTCTATTTTTGCATTTTTTTACATTTGCAATATTTAACTCTCAAAAAACCAAATTTTAAACAAATATCACGCCGTCTATCCTAGCGCAAATAGCCTCTTCAAATTCGCTCTCGCTCGCTACACGCACCAAAATTCGCATGTCAAAAAGGTAGTCATTTGCCAAACTTTGTAGCTTTTTTGCGAGAAAAACGCCGCTACAAACGCCAAATTTAACGCCTTTAAAATTTGCAAAAACCGCCTCTTTTTCGTCTTTGACCTCCACAAATTCTGCCCTTTTTGCCAAAGCCTCGCCACAAAAAGCCTCCACTACTCCAACTCTTTCACCAAACTCACCACCAAAAATCAACATCTTAAAACCTTTGATTTTTAAATTTACAAAAAAAACAAATCGATTCACGAAAAAGTAAATTTTCATAACTTCCATTTTCTGTTACCGCCGTCATTCTGAGCGCTAGCAAAGAATCCGCAGCCTTTTGATAAAGTAGAATCTGCAAATTTACAAAAAAGCTAAAACCAACGCCGTCATTCGCAAGGGAGCAAAGCCGACCGAAGAATCCCCTGCTTTACGAGGGCGTAAATTCACAAAAATGCGAAACGCAAATGCGAAGCCGTCATTCTGAGCGCAAGCGAAGAATCCCCCGCCTTTTGAGGGCGTAAATTCACAAAAATGCGAAACGCAAATGCGAAGCCGTCATTCTGAGCGCAAGCGAAGAATCCCCCGCCTGGTGAGCGAGTAGAATCTTTAAAACAAGCGAAGCGCTTTTTGAAAAGCAAAAATGTTTCTTTAAATTCGCAAAAAAGTAAATTTGGGTAAAAAAGCTAACGCTTTTTTGTTTAGCACCGCCTCTGCCGATTTTTTCGCTACGCTCAAAAATCGGCAGAGGCGGTGCTGGAGGACGGGGCTACCGCCCTGCGACCCGTTTATAGTGCGGAGTGTGTTAAATGCGGAAAACGGAATTTGTGAAAATTCGCTTTTTCGTGAATTTGTTTATCTATTCTAGAGAATCGCAGAATCCGCACTCCGCAAACTGCATTCCAGACTAATCCCAAATCCTACATTTTCTGCTTTGCCAAACTGCCAGCAAAAGCACGCAAAACCGCACCGCGAACACCGCCATTTTCTAGCTCAAAAACCCCCTCGATGGTCGTCCCAGCTGGCGAACAAACACGCTCCCGTAAAGCACCAAAGTCAAATTTACCCACAAGCGCACCAACACTTTTCACCACACCTTTTGTTAGCGACTTTGCCGTCTCTCGCCCAAGACCACCGCGCACGCCCGCATCGCAAAGCGCCTCGCCAAAAAGCGCAAAAAACGCCGGCGCACACCCCGCCAAAACGCCCGCCGCGTCAAACTCCGCCTCGCTAGAAACACGCACCGCCTGCCCAAATCCGCACAAAATCTCCTCCGCCACACAAATGTCGCACCCCTCAAACATAAACGGCGTAACCGAAGCACAAAACTCCGATGCCAAATTTGGCATCGCTACGGCGTAAGAGTGCGCACTCACGGCACTTTTTAGCACCGCCATTTTTGTCCTAGCCAAAACGCTCACACAAACCGCCGCTGTGCCTGCTAAATTCGCGCTCACCTCGCCAAGCGCATAGGGCTTAAAGGCTAAAATGATGTTTTTTTCCGAGATGTCAAACCTCTCACCGTAACTCTCACACGCAAATTCACTTCGCACATTTTGGCTCAAACGGCTCACATCGCGCGCCACCAAAACCACCTCAAAACCCGAGCTTTTTAGCCCAAATGCCATCGCAGTCGCCATCGCACCGCTACCCAAAATATACACTTTCATCACAAGCCTTTAAAAAAGAAAAAACACGCCCAAAACCGCCGCGTCTATGAGCGCTTTTATGAGCGAAGTTTTGCGAAAACTTTGCACGCTTGTTTTGCCAAAACGCAAACGTTTCAAACGGACAAAAAACCAAATTTGCGTGCCGACAAGTAGCACAAACGCCACGCACATAAACGCCACAAGCGGCGAAAAACCAGCGCCCAAAACGACACTCACAAGCCCGCTAAACAGAAGTGCCACGTTTAGAAAATACCACGAAGGAATCAGCCTTCGAAGCCACTTAACACTCTTTTTTGTTTCGAATTTTAAAACAAATGCGTTTTGTAGCACAAAAACCGCACAAAGTGCCAAAAAAAGCCAGTAGTGCAAAATGGCATTTGTAGACAAAGATTCACTCATCTTTCACCTTTTTTTTGTTTTTATTTTGTTTTTTTTGTTATGTTTAAAACAGAAAACAGAGTGCGGAAAACGGAAAACGGAAATTTGTAAAATTCGAGTAAAAAAGCTAACGCTTTTTTTGTTTAGCACCGCCTCTGCCGATTTTTTCGCTACGCTCAAAAATCGGCAGAGGCGGTGCTGGAGGACGGGGCTACCGCCCTGCGACCCGTTTATAGTGCGGAGTGTGTTAAATGCGGGATACGGAATTTTGCAAATTCGCTTTTTCGTAAATTTGTAGATTCTACTCCTTTAAATTTCAGGAGATTCTTCGCTTTGCTAGAACTCTCTCAGAATGACAGCACGACTTATCGATTCACGAGAATCGCAGAATCCGCAATCTGAACGCATTCCACTTTCCAAAATCACACCGTCTTTGAGAAGCTGTTTTTCTCGCCTTTAAATTTCACCATGTATTGGTCAAAACACATGGCGATGTTGCGCACCAAAAGCGTTCCAGTCGCGTTTACATCTATGCGCTCACGACTAATCTCCACAAATTCGCCCAACGCCTCTAGCTCACGCAAATTTGGCTCAAAATGAGCAAAAAAATCCACCCCAAAACGCCTTTTTATCTCCAAAATGTCAAGCGTAAAATTCGCCATCAAACTCATGATGACCGCCTTTCGTAGCTTGTCCTCTTCACTCAAAAAAATCCCCTTAAAGTTTGGCAACTTGCCAGCATTCACAGCCGCTTCGTAGCTAGCCATATCTTTAAAATTTTGTGCGTAGTAGTCCTCGCCCTCGCCTATAGACGTCAGTCCCACACCCACAAGGTTAGCACCGCCTTTTGTCGTGTAACCCTGAAAATTTCGGTGAAGCGTGCCGTTTTCTAACGCCTTAAAAAGCTCGTCTTCGGGCTTTGCATAGTGGTCCATGCCGATCATTTTGTAGCCATTTTGTGTCAAAAATTCCATCGTGTGTTTGAGAATTTGGAGCTTTGTTTGCGGCAACGGCAAAGTAGATTCGTCAAATTTACGCATGCTTTTTTTTATCCACGGCACGTGCGCGTAGTTAAAGATGGCAAAGCGGTCGACGTCAAGCCTCAAAGCTGTCTCAAGCGTGCGTTCAAATGAGCCAAAACTTTGCAAAGGTAGCCCGTAGATGAGGTCGCAATTTATGCTTTTGATGCCAAATTCACGTGCCAGCTCAACAGCCTTTTTTGTCGTCTCAAAAGGTTGGATTCTGTGAATCTCTTTTTGGACGTTTTCGTCAAAGTCTTGCACGCCAAAGCTAACGCGGTTTATGCCGCCATCTTTTAAAACGCTCATCTGCTCACGGCTTAAAAAACGCGGGTCTATCTCACACGAAATTTCAGCATCCACGCTAAAATTCGCAAACGTTTTGCGAATCGCCTTCAAAACGCGCTCAAGCAAATTTGCGCTAAAAAAAGTGGGCGTTCCGCCACCAAAATGCATCTGAATCACCTGTCGTTTGCAGTCAAGGTGTCTAGCTAGAATCTCAAGCTCACGCTCCAAAAACTCCACATAACGCGCTAGATTCTCCTCTTTGCTTGTGTAGATGACGTTGCAGCCACAAAAGTAGCACGCGCTCCTACAAAACGGCATGTGAAAATACAAACTCAAAGGCGAAGTGCCGTTTTCTAGCCTTTTTATGTAATCTTCGTAGCCAAAAGTGTCGCTAAATTCTAGCGCAGTCGGGTAGCTAGTGTAGCGAGGACCTGGCTTTGAAAATTTTACAAATTTTTCAAAATCTATCATTTTTATGTCCTTAAAAATTCGCTTTTGCCCTATTTTTTGAGCTTGTAAACTTTCGCCCACGCATTTACGCTGACTGGTTCAAAAAGCTCTGGGTCATACTCTTCGAGCATGAAAAGCTTTACAAAAGTCGACTCATAAACTGCCTTTTCCATCACAAAAATCTTGCCGTAGTTAGAGAGATGAATGGCGTAGTATTTTGAATTTGGATCGCCCTCCAAAACCTCTTTTTTAAATTTGTTATTTGGGTAAGAGATGGTTACAAATTTGTTTAGCTTGTGCGGTCCTGTGTCGTTTACTTTAAACGTTACATCTTTTTTAAACACCTCAAATTTGCCACTCTCGTTAAATTTGAAAACATCGTTTTCTAGCTTAAAATCTCCACCAAAGTAGTAAGGCGCGCCCCACGAGTCGCCATTTGTAATGTCTCTCCTAGAAAACAAAAAGACCGTTCTAGCGATGCGAATGATCGACTGCGGAATGTAGATGTAAACGTCTCGCGTCTTCTCTGGCAGCTTTAAGTCGCGCCGTAAAAGCTCACGATTCAAAAGGTCGTTTATGTTGTCATTTGTATAGTCGCTTGCTATGTCGGCAAGATTCGTCCCGTAAATGTTTGTCAGCTGACTTCGCTCACGAAATGCTTTTTCTGTATACTCCACGTCAAGTCGCGCCAAATTTGCCGCTTGGACTTGGCTTTGCAAAAAGATATAACTCACGGCAAAGTTTTGCGAGCCAGAGTGCTTTGCGCCGTCTACTAAAGTCTTTGTGTCTGCATAGTAGCGGATGGGATAGCCATAGTCCCACCAGCTAATGACATAGTCCTCTCTACCAGCGCGTTTTTTTAGGTCGGCAAGGACACGAATTTCGTTTGGGTGCAAAACCGTTCCCACAAAGTAGTTACGCAAATTTCCCAGCCACGGATTTACCGACAAAACAGAACAAACGCCGCACAAAAGCACGCTCGCCACCGCCAGCACGCCACGCTTTCGCTTTTGAAACGCTGCAAAAAGCACGCACGCCACCACCACGTCAAAGACCAAAGAGAGCCTCAAACCAAAGTCAACACGCCCCACGTCTAGCGAATTTGACGTCCAGTTAAATTTAGCGCCACCCAAAACGTAAAAGTCCGCCACAACCGCCACACTCACCACACAAAGCATGACAAAGCCTACTACTTTCATAGGGATTTTTGAATTTAGGTAGCCAAAAATTCGCCCGCCGTCAAATTTACCCAAAGCCATTTGGTAGAAAGAGAAAAAGAGATATGCCAAACCAAAAGACGCCGGCACTACGCCATACATGATGAATCTCATGCCCGCTTTAAACGAGATGAGTGCTAGCACCAAAAACGGCAAGCTTAACAAAAAGACTGGTCGTTTTATGCAGAGCAAAAAGAGCCCAAACATGCTCATCACAAAAAGCGGCACAGTCGAGCAAAGCTCACGCATGATGGTCAAAAAATTCACACGCCCCACTTCTGAAATGGTTGTATTTACGTCCAAAAAGTAAAACGGCGTGTTTGCTACTACGGTGCTTGTCCGTGTAATGTAGGCTATAACGCGGTATCGAATCATGTCTATAAGGTCATTTGTAGCTAGCAGCGCCAAAGCGCTAAGTGCGATGAGCGTAAAGATGGCATTTTTGTAAAAGACCTCGCGGTTTATCTTAAACGAGATAAAAAACGCCACCGCCAAAAGCAGCTTTACGCTCAAAAACAAATTTGACTCGCCTATTAAAGAGAGAAAAAACGCCAAATAAAAGAGCTTATTTTTGCGTTCAAAAGCCAGTGTGTAGAGTAGAAAAAGCCCACTCATAGCACCGCAAATGACAAAGCTTTGTTTGTAAAACCAAATGGAAACTGCCGAGCTTACAAAGATGGTCATAAGTGCTGTTAGGTCTTTTTTGGTCGCCATTCTCACAAAACCATACATCAAAACGCACGGAAGTCCGATGACTAGCACGTCCGTGTCGTAAAAGCCCGCCATCGTCCTTCGGTAGTAGGTAGCACTCAAAGATGCCAAAACAGCCGCCACAAGCCCAAGCGCTCTTGAGCCCAGCTCACGCCCGATGAGCACAAGCGGAATCGCCACCACAGAGCTAAAAAACGCAGGAAAAGCGGCGAAAATGGTGTCTACATTTGCCTTTTCTAGCGGTGTTATCTCAAGGTAGAAAAAGTCCAAAAAGTAGTTACAGATGCCGATGAAAAAATTTAGAATCGTTACAAAAAAGTTAATTAGCAAAACGCTAAAATAGGTCAAAATGCTCAAACCTTCATGGACTGGACTTAGGTCGTTTGGCTGGTTTGCAGGGCTAAAAATGCTACCGTTTAGCAAGTCTCTCGCACCTTCGGCAAAGTAGTAGCCGTCATTTGTCGCTATCATCAGCGAGCCATTCCAAAGGAATCTCGACTGCCCGCTTGCCCACTCAAGCCAAATAGTTCTACAAAAAACACTAAACGAAAACGCCAGTAGCACGACAAAAAACGTTGTCCACGCCTCTCTTTTGGCTTTGTCCTCTCGCACGGAGCGCAAGTAGCGGACAAGCACGCCAACGCCGAAAAAAGATAGACATGTTTTTATGGCTGGTAAAACTTTCATCTAAATCCTTTATTTTTGTAAATTATTATTGTCAAATTTGCGATTCTAGCCAAATAAAGCTTTTTTAATAATAAATTTGTTAGAATCACTACTTTTAAATTTGTGGCTTTAAGGATCTTGATGTTTCGTTGGTTTATCTTTGGATATCTCATTTTGGAAATTTTGTTTGTAGTCGCTTTTGTGAGCTCGCAAGGAATCTTGGCACTTTTTGGCGAGATTTTTTTGAGCGGAATTTTGGGCTTTTGGCTCATTTTTAGCGGTGGCGGCATCACCACAAAAGAATTCTCTCGCATCACACCAAACATTTTAAAAACGAGTTTTGGCGTAGTGCTCGGTGGCTTTTTGGTTCTGTTGCCCGGCATTTTGAGCGACATAGCTGGCTGTTTGCTTTTAGCCGTAGCCATTTTAGTTCGCATTTTTGACAAAAACAAAAAACAAAAGACCGAAAAAAGAGAAAAAACCAAATTTGAAGATGACATCATAGACGTCGAGATAGTAAGCGAGGAGAGAAGATGAAAATTCGCATAGCGACTAGAAAGAGCATTTTGGCGATGTGGCAAACCGAGCACATAAAGGCTAGACTAGAGTCACGTGGGCACACGGTAGAGATTTTGCAGATGAAGACAAAGGGCGACATTATCCTTGACACGCCGTTAGCAAAGATAGGCGGAAAGGGGCTTTTTACAAAAGAGCTAGAAAATGCGATGCTTGAAAACCGTGCTGACATAGCCGTACACAGCTTAAAAGATGTGCCTACGGAGTTTCCAGACGGGCTTTGTTTGGCGGCGGTTTGTTCTCGTGAAGATGTGCGAGATGCGCTTTTGAGCGAGCGTTTTGGCTCTTTGGACGAGTTGCCTCGTGGGGCAAAAGTGGGCACGACTTCGCTAAGGCGGCAGATGCAGCTTTTGGCTTTGCGACCAGATCTTGTGGTAGTTAGCCTTCGTGGCAATGTCCAAAGTCGCTTGGAAAAGCTAAAAAATGGCGAATTTGACGCCATTGTTTTGGCGATGGCAGGCATAAACCGCTTGGGGCTTTGGCGTGAAGTCAAATTTATCTCGCCGTTAGAGACTGTCGCTGCGATGGGACAAGGGGCGCTGGGTGTAGAGGCGGTAGAAGATGCAGAGCTTTTGCGTGCGTTGGCGTTTTTAAATGACGAAAAGAGCGTGGTGGAGACGAGTGTGGAGCGTGCTTTTGTCCATGCGTTAAACGGCGGATGTCAAGCGCCCATCGGCGTGAGTGCGGTCTTTGACGAGGCGGGCGCGTGCGTGGTGGTGCGGGCGGTGCTGGGGCTTTGTGATGGAAGCGAAGTTTTGCGAGATGAGGCAAAATTTGAATTTAACGCGAAGTGTGTTTGTGATGTGAAGAGTCGTGCCATCGAGATAGGGCGAGAGTTTGCAGCGACGTTTGTAAAGCGTGGTGCAAAGGAGCTACTAGCACGCGCTGAGGCTGAAAATGCGTAAATTTTTGTTTTTTGTTTAAGCTAGATTTAGCGAGTAGAATCGTCAAACATTGAAAAAGCCAAACCAACACCATCATTCTGAGGGAGGCTTTTGCCGACCGAAGAATCCCCTGAAATTTGAGCGAGTAGAATCTTTGAAATTCACGAAAAAGCAAATTTTCA
>DCIZ01000043.1:13303-14633 GCA_002317305.1 Campylobacter sp. UBA1713 | reverse complement strand
TACCTTAAAACTCGTCAAATACGAAAGTATTCTCCTCATTTTAAGAAAAAAATCTACCAAAAACACTCCGAAAAATCAAGCCAAACTAGTTTTTAGAGATGCCCTTTAAAAGGCGGGGGATTCTTCTACAAATTCAGCACTATATTTTAAACATTAAAAAAAAAGAAAACACAATGAGTTTTAGGAAAATTTACATAGAAACGAGCGACATTTGCGGGCTTACGTGTGCCTTTTGTCCGACAAAAAAGGGCGTTCGTGGCGTTATGAGCGTGGAAAAGTTTGAGCTGGTGGCGAAAAAAGTAGCCAAAAAAGCGGCGGTTTTTACACTTCACGTGCTTGGCGATCCGCTAAAAAACCAAAATTTTGCAGACTACGTCGAGGTGGCGAGGCGTTTTGAGATGCCACTGGAAGTTACGACTAGTGGATTTTTTTTAAATGACACAAATTCTGAAATTTTACTCTCACAAAACAACACAATCCGTCAAATTAACATCTCATTAACGGCAGTTTTGGGTTTAAGTGCGGCAGTTGAGCCATATTTAAAACGTATTTTTTCGTTTTGCGACAAATTTGCGACACGTGAAAGTAGGCGGTTTTTGAATTTGCGTGTGTGGAGTAGCGAAAAGTGCGAGAAAAAAGAGGCACTTTTGCGTGCGGTTTTTGAGAAATTTGGCGGTTTTGAGGGCGATTTGACAAATTTGAAAAATGGACAAATTCGCCTCGCTAGACACATTTTGTTAAGCCTAAAAGATGGCTTTACGTGGCAAATTTTAGGAGAAACAGAGGAGGGAAATTTGCAAAATGGCGAATTTGAGGTGCGAAAAAAGGGCGGTTGCCACGGGCTTTTAAGGCAGCTGGGGATTTTAGCAGACGGGAGCGTAGTGCCGTGTTGCATGGATGCAAGCGGGGTTTTGAAACTGGGCGACATCTTTACGCAAACGCTCGGCGAGGTGGTAAATTCACGCAAGGCGGTGCGAATGAAAGAGGGCTTTTTACGTGGCGAGCGAGTGGAGGAGTTTTGCCAAAAGTGCGAATTTTTCGGCGTGGAGTGAGTGCGTTCGGAATGCGGAGTGCATTCGGAAAACGGAAAACGGAAAACGGATAGCGGAGTGCGGAATATTTTGCGATTCTACAGAATCGTTAAATTCACGAAAAAGCGAATTTACAAAATTCCGTTTTCCGTTACCGACCGAAGAATCCCCTGAAATTTAAGCGAGTAGAATCGTTAAAATTCGCAAAAAAGCAAATTTTTACAAAATTCCGTTTTCCGTTTTCCGTATGAAAAGCTAACGCTTTTTTAAGTCTCGCCGCCATTTTTCTTTTCGATAAA
>DCIZ01000043.1:12042-13293 GCA_002317305.1 Campylobacter sp. UBA1713 | reverse complement strand
TAAATCTCAAAGAAAAATGGCGGCGAGACGGTGAGACGGGGGCTACCGCCCCTGCGACCCCATTCGGAGAACGGAATGCAGAGAACAGAAAACGGAATTTGTCAAAATTTGCTTTTTTTGAATTTGACGATTCTACTCGCTCAAAAGGCGGGGGGGGGGATTCTTCGGTCGGCGGTGCCTTTTTCAGAGTGGCGACGGTTTTTAGCTTTTTTATACTTAAAATTTACACTTTCAATAGATAAAATTTAAAAAATTAACAAAACATTAACAAAACTCTTGACACACACACACACACATATTTTGCTATAATCAGACATATCTAAAAGATTTGACAAAAAGGACAAAGATGAAATTTGACCAAATGATACTAAAACACGCAAATAAAAAACGCTCGATTCCTGTTTTTCTAGTTGTAGAAGCCAACAAACAAAACAAAAATGAGCTAGACAACGCCATGCAAGTTTTGCTAACCGAGCTCAAACGAGCCGAGAGCGACACGACTTCGGTGCGGCTTTGTGTGATCGTTTTTGGTGTGGGTTTCGTGGCGCTTCACACGCCGCTTACCGAAGTTTCACGCCTAAAAACGCTAAAACCAGTGCGAGATGAATTTGACGAGATGAACACAGACCAAACTCTTCAGCTTGCATCGGCTTTGTGGCTGACAAAGGCGATGGTGGAGGACAAAACGCTAGTTGGGCGAGCGGTTGTGAATGGTGCGGCGTATAGGTGCAACGAGCCGCGAGATGAGAAGGCGGTGGTGGTTTTTGTAACTTCTTCGAGTAAAAATTTTCGTGAGGCGGAGTGCTGGAAGGCAGACTTGCTGGACGACGAGAGTTACTGGAGCTACAATGAAAGCGATGCCGAATTTGCTTTGGAGGCGTTTTTGGGGAGTGGGCGGACGGCGGCGAGCGAGCGGTTTGGTGCGTGTTTTGGGCATTTTGGTGCGAGTGGGCTGGTGCGGTCTTTTTGTGGCGTTGACGAGGAGAATGTGTGCGTGCTAAAAGAAGGCGAGCTGGCGGAGTGGTTTAGGTCTGTGGCTAAAAGCGTGGCGAGCCGTGTGGATAAAATTTGCGTTAGCAACAAGCTAGACGTGGACGAGGCGGACGAGAGTGGCGGTGGTTTTGGCGGTGGTTTTAGTAGCGGTTTTAGTGGCGAGAAAAACGCAAATTTAGATGAGCTAAATTTGGACGATTTGTTTTGATGATGGGTGCGTTCGGAATGCGGAATGCGTTCGGAAAACGGAGAGCGGAA
>DCIZ01000043.1:9817-12002 GCA_002317305.1 Campylobacter sp. UBA1713 | reverse complement strand
AAATTTGCTTTTTTGTGAATTTAACGATTCTACAAATGCAAAACAAGCTGTGCGAAGTCGTCATTCTGAGGGAGCGTTAGCGAAGCGAAGAATCTCCTGAAATTTTAGGGAGTAGAATCTTTGAAATTTGCTTTTTTGTGAATTTGTAGATTCTTTGCCCTCATTAGGCGGGGGATTCTTCGGTCGGCAAAAGCCTCCCTCAGAATGACGGCGTTGGTTTGGGCTTTTTTGACGTTTTGATAAATTTAGCATTTTTGCGAATGACGGCAGAACGGCATAAAAAATTCACAAAATTTTACAAAAACAAATTTAACATAAGGAGAAAAAGATGGCAACAGCAAAAGTAGATCCAGAGGCTTTGGATATGTTTGCAGGAGTTTTGGAGCAGTATGCAGATGCGTTGGAGGACGAGACGAGGCGTGTGATAAGCGCTTTTGAGTCCATTTGCGACTTTTGGGAAGACCAAAGGCGAACGGCGTTTGAGGAGGATTTTAACGAGTTTATGCCGCTTTTGCAAAACTTTCGGCAAAACAACATTGAGGCGGCGGCGGCGCACTTGCGGGCACTTGCGGAGCGGGCACGTGAATATCTCGGTAACTAAGCGATGCAAATGCAAGTGCAAAATGAAAGGGCGTTTGACGATGTGATGAGTCAAACGCAGTGGGTTTTGGAGTGTTTTGACGAGGAGTTTGGGCGGTTTCGTGGCGAGTTGCAAAGCAAATTTGACGAGTGCGAGGAGGAGGTGCGAAGGTCGGAGAAGTTGCTTAGTGATGCGGAATTTCGTGTAAATGCGGCACAAGTGGCGCTTACGTCAGCTTCGGCGTGGTTGGCTTATGTTACGGCACAAACTTTGGGTTTTGGGATAGCAGCGGCGTCTGCGGCGGTGGCGGCGGCTAGACGTGCGTTAGAACAAGCCAAAAAAAACAAAGAGGCGATGGAGCGGCGTGTCGAGGTGGCGAGAAGGGCGCTTGAGCGCTCACGTGCGCTTAATGTCGAGATGATGGAAATTTTTGGGCGTGAAATTCGGCGTTTGCAGAGTTGTAACCAAATTTTGCAGATGCGAGCTGGTGCGGCAAAAAGAGATATGCAGGCGTATTTGGCGACACTTGGCGGTAGTGGCGGCGGGGGCGTTTTTGAGCACGGTTTTCGCGCTAACAGAGGTGGCTACGGAGCGGGCGGAAGTGTGAAAAGTGGCGGGTTTATGGAGGGCGATTCTGGCTTGGACGGTGGTGGTTTTGGCAGCGTGGGCGGTTTTAATGGTGGCGAGAAATTTGGTGGTGGCTCGGTGGGCGGCTCGGGGCGTGCTGGCGACGGTTCGGCTGGTTTGGGCTCAAATTTGCGTGATGGTGGTTTTGGTGCTGACGTGGGCGTTTTTGATGACGATTCTACAAGTGGGAAATTTGGTGGTGGCTCGGCGGATTTTGGCTTTGGTGATGTTGGGACAAGCGAGAAAAAATTTGATATTGGTGGTTCGGCTGGCTTTGGCGATGCGGGAGCGGGTGAGAAAAAATTTGATATTGGTGGCGGTCATGTTGGCTCGGGGCGTGTTGGCGGTGGCTCAAATTTGGGTTCGGGTGGTGGCAGTGGCGATTCGCAAATTTCGCAAAAAAACGGTGAAAATTCGTGTGAAAATTTGGGCGATTTGGGGCTAAAGTTGGCTGAAAGTGGCGAGACTGGCGGTTTGGCTGGTGGCGTTCGGCGTGGTGGTGGCGTGAATTTTGCAGGCGATGCTAGCACAAAGCCTGTGAGCGAAAACGGCGTTTCGTTTGATTCTAGCAGTGTCGGCGGTGTCGCTTTGCGTGGCGGTTTTGTGTGGAGTTGTGAGGCGGTGCGTTGTTTTTCGCTTTGTGAAAAAGAGACGACAAAGTGCCAAAAACGAAATTTGTGTTTGTTGATATATAAAAATTTGCAACGCAAATAGCGTAAAACAACAGATAAAAGTGCGGAGAGCGTTCGGAGTGCGGAGTGCGTTCGGAATGCAGATTGTAGAATGCGGAATGCGGAATGCGGAATGCGGAGTGCGGAGTGCGGAGTGCGGAGTGCGGAATGCGGAGTGCGGAGTGCGGAGTGCGGGAAACGGAGTTCGGAAATTTGGTGAGCGAAGCGACTTTTGGGGTCGCAGGGGCGAAAGCCCCCGTCCGCCCGTCTCACCGCCGTTTTTCTTTGAGATTTATCGAAAAGAAAA
>DCIZ01000043.1:9430-9752 GCA_002317305.1 Campylobacter sp. UBA1713 | reverse complement strand
TGCGGAGTGCGGAAATTTGCGATTCTCGTGAATCGACAAGCCAATGTCGTCATTCTGATGGAGCGATAGCGAAGTGAAGAATCCCCCCCCCCGAAATTTGAGCAAGTAGAATCGTCAAATTTAGCCAAAAACGAATTTTTCAAATTCCGTTTTCCGTTTTCCGATAGGTAAAAAGCTAACGCTTTTTTTGTAGTCCCGCCAATTTTTTCTGTTTCGCTAAAGCTCAAAGAAAAACGGCGGCGGGACGGGCGGCGGGGGCTTCGCCCCTGCGACCCCTTTTCGGAAAACGGAATGCAGAAAACGGAAAACGGAATTTGTGAAA
>DCIZ01000043.1:8981-9323 GCA_002317305.1 Campylobacter sp. UBA1713 | reverse complement strand
CCTCAGAATGACGGCGGTCTGTTTGAGTTTTTTTGATAGTTGAAAGTGTTGTATTTTTTTTGGATAAAAATATAAAATAAAAGGGCAGTAAGATGGTGAATTTTGAAGAAGTTCGGTGGAATTTTGACCGTGTGGTGAGTTGGTTTGAGGAGAGCGTGCAAGATAGAGTGGGGGTGAGCATCGCTAGTGAAGCGCTTTTGCCTTTGCGTGAGAGCTTAAGCCGTGCTTGTGAGGCTAATGAGATAAAACAAAGTAGGTTTTATGAGATAGATGGCATCTTAGAAGAGGCGAGAAGCATTTCAGAGAGAGATTGGTTTTGATTCGGAGTGCGTTCGGAGTGCG
>DCIZ01000043.1:8646-8919 GCA_002317305.1 Campylobacter sp. UBA1713 | reverse complement strand
AACATTTTTGCTTTGCAAAAAGCGCTTCGCTTGTTTTCAGGAACTTCGTTTGACGATTCTACAAATGCGAAAAAAGTCGTGTAACGCCGTCATTCTGAGGGAGCGTAAGCGACCGAAGAATCTCCTGCCTGGTGTCGAGTAGAATCTTTAAATTTGCTTTTTTGTGAATTTGACTTTTTTACTTTGTCAAATTTCAGGGGATTCTTCGGTCGGCTTGCGTCCCTTGTGAATGACGGCGGTAACGGAGAACGGAATGCAGAAAACAGAAAACGG
>DCIZ01000043.1:0-8632 GCA_002317305.1 Campylobacter sp. UBA1713 | reverse complement strand
GGAATTTGTCAAAATTTACTTTTTTGTGAATTTGACTTTTTTACTTTGTCAAAAGGCGGGGGATTCTTCGGTCGGCTTACGCCTCCCTCAGAATGACGGCGTGGGTTTTGGCTTTTTTGTAAATTTGAAAGATTCTTTGCCCTCGTTAGGCGGGGGATTCTTCGGTCGCTACCGCTCCCTCAGAATGACGGCGTGGGTTTGGGCTTTTTTGTGAATTTGTAGATTCTACTCGCTCAAGCGGTTTGTTGTAGATTCTTTAAAAACAAAAATATATAAAAACAAAAAAACATAGTGAGGTTAAAATGGGTGAAATTTTAAAAGAGTATTGGCAGTTGATTCTAAATTTAGAGAAGAAACTAGTCGAATTTGACACTAACATTAAAAATTTAGAATATGAATTTCCGGGCGAGAATATAAGTAAAGAACAATACGAAGATTACAAACAAAGAAAAAGCAGATATCAGCACGCACTGGAAAGTGGCATAAAAGAGAGTTTTGACAGCTTTGACAAACTCATCTCAAAAGCTAGAACTCTCCAGCCGCAGCTTTCAGAGCCAAAGCTGACAAACAAAACAGGCTTTCCGGATTTTTTGATTTTTGGGCGCTATCGTCTCTTTTTTGAGAATTTAAATTTGAATTTGGAGATAAAAAACCCAATAATTCCACGAATTTTACCTTTTCCGATAAAAAAAGCTATCTACTCTTTTGACCTAAAAAACGACCTTGAATTTTTGCGACAACTTTTGATTCGTCTCATTCAAATTTCACCTGTAAAAAAGCTGGAATTTACGCTGGCTGACACGGTGGGACTGGGCGAGAATTTTGACTTTGTGAGAACGCTGCTTGACAATGAATTTGTATACAAAAAAAGCATTTTGACCTACACGAGCCAAATAGAAGAGGCGTTAAAAAACGTGTGCGACTACATAGAGAGCTTGATTCAGCGGCAGATTCTGGGCTTTAAAAATTGGGGCGACTACAACTTTTCGCAAACAGAGGCGCTTTTGCCGCTAAAAGTGGTGGCACTGGTGCTAAACAGAGGCGACTTAAACAGCACGCAACTGCAGTTTTACCTAAAACGCATCATAAAACATGGTCCAAAATATGGCGTTTTGCCTGTTGTTTTTGTAGACGACAGCGAGGAGAAGCTACTAGAAAGCGAGGAATGTAACCAAAAACGTAACGAAAAAAAAGAGGAGAGCGAAGTGGAGACGATGCTAAAAAAACTGGCGATGACCATTAGCTCAAAGGCGGCAAGGTTTGAAAAATTTAAGCACCTAAAAGTCGAAACGCAGCTGGAGTCTTTTACAGACGAGCAAAAGCTGGGCGAGATTCTAGAGCAGATAAACGACTTTTGCAAAGATGACTTGCAGGTCAAATTTGAAGCGAGTGATTTTTGGGGTGGCGGTGAGAAATTTTGGTCTAAAAGCGCAAAAGATGGGGTGAAAGTGCCTTTTGGGCGAGACAAAAACAACGAGGCGGTGGAATTTTGTTTTGGTGGCGATGCAGAGCCGCACACCATAGTTTGCGGGCGAAGTGGTAGCGGAAAGTCAAATTTACTTCACGTCATAGTTCAAAACGGGTCGTATTTTTACGCGCCGACAGAGCTGGAATTTTTCTTGCTTGACTACAAAGAGGGGGTGGAATTTGCTCAGTATGTAGATGGCGAAAATTCGCTAACAAACGCAGGGCTCATAGCGATGCAAAGCAGTGTATCTTATGGTTTGACCTTTTTGCGTCATGTGAAAAAAGAGATGGAAAGACGGGCGGAGGCGTTTAAAAAGCAGGGCACAAAAGACTACACGGCGTATAGGGAGCGTGGCGGGCAGATGAGTAGGTGGGTCATAATGATAGACGAATTTCAGGTGCTTTTTGTGGATTCGTCAAACAACGAAAGAAGTGAGATAGAGGAGCTTTTTACGACCATTTTGCGAAAAGGGCGGAGTTATGGTGTGCATCTTGTGCTGGCGACACAGACGCTTAGAGGCGTGAATGTTCAGTCTAGTTCTCAGATGTTGTCGCAGCTGGGTAACAGGATAGCGCTCATGATGAGTAGCGAGGACTCTTCGAGTCTTGTTGGTAACTATGAAGCGGCGCAACTCACGGGCAAGCCAAAGGGCATCTACAACGCTTTTGGCGGCGTGGCGGAGTGTAACAAACAGCTGAATGTAGCTTTTGCTTCGCCGTCAAATTTGAAAAGCATTCTTGTAAGGACGACAAGCGAAGCTAAAAAGCGTGGCATGGAGAGAGTGGTGCGGCTTTATGATGGCGAGGCGGTTTTGGAGAGTCCAAATGTGGAGGTTTTTGGGGAGTTTGTAAACGGCGTGGCTGGCTCGGCTGGTGGCGATGTGGCGGTTTTGCTGGGGCGTGAGAGTAGCTTTGATGAGGGGCTTTTTGGGGTCAAATTTAGAAAAGAGCGTGGTAGTGGGCTAATGCTTTCTGGGCGTGGAGAGGTGGAGAAACGAAGTGTGATGCGAAGTTTTTTGCTTTCTCTTTGTGTGAGTGAGGCGGTGGAGAGAGTTTTTTTGGTGGGAGTTGAGGCGGAGCTTTTGGCGTTTTTGCGTGGTGAGCTTTCTAGCGTTTGGGGTAAATTTGAGGTGCGTGGGAGCGAGCTTTTTGGTGAGACGATTCCGCCAAAAAGTTTTGTTTTTGTGGACAACTTTGATGCGTTTGGTGAGCTTCATGATTCTAGTGTGAGCGGTAGCAGAAGTAGTAGAAGTGGTGGAAGTGGGCTGGAGGATTTTGGCGGTTTGAGTGCGAGTGGCGGTGCGGGTGGTGCGATGAGGTTGGGCGGCGGTGGCAGTGCTGGTGATTCTGGTGCGAAAAAGCCAAAGGCAAATTTGGCAAATGGCTTTGTGAGCGTTTTGGAAAGTGGCTACAAAGATGGCACTTTTGTGGCGATATTTGTAAATGAGATGAAGCGGTGCAAACATCTAAAAAGTGCGGTTTTTGACTATTTTAGCTTTCGTTTTGGTTTTAAGATAAACAGGGAAAATGCTGAGGTGCTTTTTGACGGCGTGGATTTTAAAGATGCAAAAGAGCTGGGGCAGATAAAAAGAAACAACGCCATCTTTTACGATAAACAAGAGCAAGATTTGAGACGTTTGCGTTTTTTTGGTAGAGTGGGCGAGTGAGGCGGTGGTTTTGTTTTTAGAGTGGTTGATATAAATATTTTACAAAAAGGATTGTTATGTCTGTGAGGTTTATTAGAAGGTGTAAAAAAGAAGTCCAAAAAGAGTTAGAAGGTAGGCGTGTTGTGAATGTTTTTCTTGTGATATGCTGTCCTTTTTTTGACAGTTCTCCATTTAAACCAGACGATGATACAAAAGTTGTGGAGGAAGGTGTGCTAAAATTTCTCTATAAGCTTAGAGAAACTGAAACTGAAACTACTGCTATAAGACTCTGTGTGATGTTTAACGAGCTTTGGTGCTTATGTTGCTTGTCCACCTGTGGCCGTTTCGTTTTTAAGCAGAGATTTTGATTTAACATTGGTCCGCTTGTTCCGTTTCGGTAGATATAAAGTCGGAGATATATATGACAACTTCAGTGACTTGGCTAATTATTTAGAACGATTGTATGAATATGATGAATATGATATATCGAAAGATGATGCCTCTTTGATTTTTTTTCTTATCTAATGATAAGATTGAACTTAGACGTCTTTTTATTCCTTATCATGAAAAAATATTAAAAAATTATGAAATATTTAATGTAGAAATTTATGATCGATGGTGTGGCAGATATAGTATTTTTAAATATCATAAAGATGCAGATCGTGTTTGTGTTGCAGGAGGCATTAAAAGTTGTGTTTTTAACAGTATGGCGCTTATGGTTTCAGAAAGGGTAAATAATAAAGAACTTTGGTTAGTACTCAAGAAAAAACTTGCAGCACTAACTGAAGAAGACCTTAATTTAAATAAGCACTATGAACATATAAAAGAAGAAGACGACAGAAGATGGTTTATAGATAAGTTTATGTGTCATTTTCAAAATTCACTTAGTGAAATATGTAGTATTTTTGAATTGAGAGACTTTCTAATAATGTATAGTTATTTTGAATATATTAGAACTTTAGATGGTTATAGTTATATAATTAATTTTCCAAAGCAATCTCTTGAATCTAAATCTCTAAATGAACCTAAAATTTATATAAACAACAAGCTAGACGCTGACGAGGCAGATAAGGGTGGTTTTGGCTGTGGTGGCGACAAAAATGCAGATTCAGAGGAGCTAAATTTGGATGAGTTGTTTTGAAGCTTGTTTTTTGTTTGTCGGAAATGTATGTTTATTGTTGCGTAATTTGCTGATTGTTTTAAAATTGTTGTAACGAACAGAAGTTTTAAATTTACTCTTGACTTTGTTTTTTTTTTGCTATAATCGCTGGATATTTTTTAAAGGATGAAAGATGAGAAAATTCTCAAATTTGACTTTGGCAGTTGTGGCAGCTGGCGTTTTGGCTAGTCAGGCGGTGGCAAAAGATGGCTTTTTTGTGGGGGCGGAGACGGGGTTTGTGCGGTCGCAGCTAAACACACATGTTTACAATGACCCTGCTAAATTTGGTGTGCAAAAAGGCATTGAGCAAATTAGAAAAACGGACACCAAAGACTCACGTATAGCCACAGGTTTTTCTGGTGGTTTGAAGGTAGGTTATGACTTGGGCTTTAACAGGATGTATTTGGGCTTTGGTTACACTTCTGCTGACGACACTGTTACGGTAGAGAGCACGGATGGGAGTTACAGTTATGATATAATACTGCGACACAAGATGCTTGATGTGGTAGTGGGATATGACTTTTTGGCTAGCATCACAAATGGGCTAAAAGGCGTCGTGGGCGGTTTTGCTGGCGTGGAGCGGTTTGTTCATAGTGAGAAAGTTCTTGGGCGGACGTTTAAAATGAGTAAAACAGCGCCAGTTTTGGGGTTAAAAGCGGGCTTAAATTTTGAGATAGATGGGCACAACTCTCTTGAATTTGGGCTAAAATATCAATACACGTTTAAGATGAAACTACAAGAAGAGGGTTATGATTTTCGTTATGACGGATATGTGGGTTCATATAGAGCCAATGTCGATGGCACACTTCACAATGTAGGTGCGTTTTTGTCGTATGTGTATAAATTTTAGGGTGTGATTTTTACGTTCAGATTGCAGCAAACAGAATGCGGAATGCGTTCGGAATGCGGAATGTGGAGTGTGGAAATTTGCGATTCTCGAAAAAAGTCAAACCAACGCCGTCATTCTGAGCGCTAGCGAAGAATCCCCAGCCTTGTGAGCGGGTAGAATCTTTTGAAATTTGCTTTTTTGTGAATTTGACTTTTTTACTTTGTCAAAAAGCAGGGGATTCTTCGGTCGCTAACGCTCCCCTCAGAATGACGGCGTTGGTTTTGGCTTTTTTGACGTTTTGACGAATTTACTCACTAAAAGTGGTGTGGAGCTGTTTAAGGGGGTCGCAGGGGCGTAGCCCCCGTCCGCCCGTCCCGCCAACTTTTTCTTTTGAGCTTTGTGCTTAAAAGAAAAAGTTGGCGGGACTACAAAAAAGCGATAGCTTTTTACCTATCGGAGAACGGAAAGCAGAAAACGGAATTTGTCAAAATTTGCTTTTTTGTGAATTTGAAAATTATACTCGCCTAAAAGCAGGGGATTCTTCGGCGGGCTAAAGCCCTCAGAATGACGGCGGTAAATTTGCTTTTTGTAAATTTGACAAATTTACGCCATTGCTATTTTTTCGCTACTTCTCCGTCTTTGTGCTACTTTTGCGACTTTTTGCCTTTGGTTTTGCTTCTGTTGTTTCTAAAACAGGCAAATTTGAATTTGCAGCACTCTCTTTGTCAAGCTTTTTTTCACCGCCAGCCACGCCACCACTCTTTTCGCCGCCACTCTTTTCTGTTTTTATCTTTAGTGGTTTTTCCTTGCCCTCGACTACATCTTTTGTAATGATGACCGTGTAGCCTTTGATCTCAGGTAGCTCAAACATCGTGTCCATCATGATCTCTTCCATGATAGAGCGAAGTCCACGCGCGCCCGTCTCTCGTTTTATGGCTAGCTCGGCGATGGCACGGAGCGCTTCGTTGTCAAATTCGAGTTTGACATCGTCCAGTCGAAACATCTCCTGATATTGCTTGACAATGGCGTTTTTTGGCTCGGTTAAGATGCGCACCATGTCGTCTACGTTTAGCTTGTTTAGTGTAGTAACCGCATGAAGTCGCCCTATGAGCTCTGGAATGAGCCCAAAATGAACGAGGTCATCTGGCTCAACTAAATTTAGCGAAGTGTTGCGCTCATCTTTTGTCCGTTTTTCGTGGTTAAAGCCCACTTCGTTTTGCCCAAGTCGCTTTTCTATGATGTCACTTAGCCCGTCAAAAGCACCGCCACAAACGAACAAAATGTTTGTCGTGTCTATCTCTATGAACTCCTGATTCGGGTGTTTTCTGCCACCTTTTGGCGGAATGTTTACCTTGCTACCTTCTATGATCTTTAAAAGTGCTTGTTGGACGCCTTCGCCGCTAACGTCTCTTGTGATGGAGCGGTTTTCGCTAGCGCGTGCTATCTTGTCTACTTCGTCCACAAAAACGATGCCCATCTCCGTGCGTCTAATGTCGCCGCCACTCGCCTGAAAGAGACGCGTTAAAATGTTTTCTACATCTTCGCCCACGTAGCCCGCTTCTGTAAGGCTGGTTGCATCGCTTATGGCTATAGGAACGTCTAGGAATTTTGCTAGGGTTTGTGCCATGAGAGTCTTGCCGCTACCTGTCGGACCTATGAGCAAAATGTTTGACTTTGCTATCTCGACCGTGTTTTCGCCATATTCGTCTTTTTGAATCTCGTGCTTTCTGAAAATTCGCTTATAGTGGTTGTAGACACCGACACTAAACGTCTTTTTCGCAGCGTCTTGCCCCACTATGTAGGCATCTAGCACGCGTTTTAGCATGCGTGGCGTAATGTCAGTGTTTATCTCTCTGTGTTCTGTTTTGTCATCTTTTGTCTCGCCCGTGATGACGTTGTAGAGTGCGTGGGCACAAGCCTCACAGATAAAACACTCGCCGTATTTTTCATTTGCTGGGTAAAGCTTTCTCTCTTTTGCTTCGCTGTTTCCACAAAAGTTACATATTTTTGCCATTTTTTTCCTTTTTTACTCTTTTGAAGGTGCGGTTGGGATGCCTCTGCTGTTTGTGAGGATAAATTCGCACATCTTTTTTACCTGTTCTACGCTTGTCTTTTCTAGCAAAGCCGCCGCGTTCTCTTTTAGTCCGCCGCCACTTCTAAACAAAAGGCGGTAAGCCTTTACGAGCTCTTCGACCGTCTCTTTGTCAAAACGCCGCCTAATGCCGACCAAATTTAGACTCCGAATGTAAGCCCTGTTGCCCTCAGCTAGACAAAACGGCACTATGTCTTGCGCTAACGCACTTGCTCCTGCTATCATGCAGCTTTCGCCGATGCGAACATGCTGATGCACGGGCGTCATGCCGCCTATCACCGCAAAGTCGCCCACCTCGACGTGTCCGGCTAGCGTGGCGTTGTTTGCAAAGATGATGTTGTTTCCTATTTGGCAGTCGTGTGCCACGTGGACATAAGCCATCACAAAGGCGTTGTCGCCAAGTCTCGTAAAGCCGTCTCCTTTGTGCGTGCCTGAATTTATGGTGCAAAATTCGCGAATCGTTGCGTTTTTGCCTATCTTTACGCCTGTTAAAAAGCCCTCTCGTGCCTCGCTAATGTAGCTAATATCTTGCGGAATGTCGCCGATGATGGCGTAAGAGTAGATGGTGCTACCGTCGCCTATGTGCGTGTGTCCTAGAATTCTAGCGCCCTGTTTGACCCAAACGCCACTTCCCAAAACTGCATCTTTACTGACAAAAGCGTAGTCCTCCACCACGCAGCCTTCACCTAAAACCGCGCCGTCTTCTATCACGGCAAATTTGCCTATTTTCATCTTTTGCCCTTTTATTTGTCTACTATCATCGCTTTTAGCTCTGCTTCAGCGCAAAGCTTTTCATCTACAAAAGCCTTGCCTGCCAAAACCCAGATGCCGCCTTTTACTTTTAGCACGTCTAGTTTGTAAGTGAGTTTGTCGCCCGGTCTTACGGGATTTCTAAATTTGCATCCGTCTATGCTCATAAAGTAGACGACTTTTTTGCTAATGTCGATTCCTTGCTCTTTGCCGCTTAAAAATGCCAAAACGCCACCCGCTTGTGCCATGCCTTCTATGATCATAACGCCCGGGTAAATAGGATGTCCTGGAAAGTGCCCTTGAAATATGGGTTCGCCGATGGTTATGTTTTTGTAAGCTTCTATGCTTTTGTTTGCGTTCAACTCTACCACCTTGTCTACCAGCAAAAAAGGAAACCTGTGTGGAATGATCTCTTGAATTTGCATAACGTCTAACATAAAAAATCCTTTGATAAATTAAAATGTTTTTATTTTAGCGAAAAGTGGTTTAAAGTTATGTTAAGATGTGCGTAGTGCATTCGGAATGCGGAATGCGGGATAGAATCTTTAAATTCACGAAAAGCTAATTTACAAAATTCCATTTTCTGTTTTCCGCACTCTGTTTTCTAAAAAAAGGGTCGCAGGGGCGGTAGCCCCCCCCGTCCACCGTCCCGCCGCCGTTTTTGATTTATCGAAAAGAAAAACGGCGGC
>DCIZ01000146.1 GCA_002317305.1 Campylobacter sp. UBA1713 | reverse complement strand
AAAATATCCTAAAAACCCTCCACAAAGCGAAGCTTCCTTGAAAACAAGCGAAGCTCTCGGCGTAGCCGATGTTTCTTTAAAATCGAGCCAAACTAGTTTTTAGAGATGCCCTTTAGCCAAAAAATATAAGCAAGATTAAAAAAGAAAAGAAAAATATACAAAAATAAATTCGCATATTACGAATTTTCAAATATCAAACGAGCATTTTTAGTCAAAATTCTCTTGTTTTCGGTGCTAACGCTAATGATGAAGTTATCGTGATATGGTATATAAAAAAAGTTCGGTAGTTTATCTTTTTTCGCAACTTTTGCAACTTTTGCAACTTTTTTAGCTACTTTGTCGCCACTTTTGCCACCTTTGCCACTTTCTGTTTTACCAGCCAAAAGGCTAGAATCCACATTGTCAGAAACAAAACAGTCCGAAGCTACGCTTTCAGAAACAAAAGTCGAATCGCTAGAATCTACGCCACCAAAACCACAAGCCTCATTACTAGAAACACCAGAAACACCAAAAACACCAGCCGAATCGCCCTCGCCACAAAGCCCACTCGCCACGCTCACGCCCAGCAAAAACCCTGCCCCACTCTCCAAAATGTCGCTCACTTCGCCCAGTTTCTCGCCATCTTCAAAGACTTCACAGCCCAAGATGTCAAACCAAAAAAATTCGCCTTTTTTGAGTTTGCAGTCGCGTCTTGTCGCCTCTTTTGTGCGATAAAGCGTCAAATTTGTCAAATTTTTAACCTCTTCAACGCTCTCGTAACCCACAAAAATTCCAGTCATTCGCTCTCTGTTGAAGCTTTTTAGCACCAATTTTTCGCCGTTTTTAAGCAAAAATTCAGCTCCAGCCCGAAACTGCGCCAAAAAATCACTCCTGTTGTGAATTTTGACACCGCCACCAAGCCCAACACTCTTGCCTATCACTCCAACTTCAAGCAATTCACCAAACACACTTCGCCCTTTCAAGTCGCATTTTCAGTCGCATTTAGTCGCAACTTTTGACCGTTATTTTATATTTGATGCTACTCTTGTGGCAAGCACCAACGATGACGGTTTTGATAGCATTTATCATTTTGCCATCTTTGCCGATAATCTTGCCCGTATCAACCCGACTTGTCGTAATGATAATGTCGTCCACGCCATCCTCAAGTCGCTGCGTTTGGACACTCACCGCCTCTGGTTTGTCGGCGACTAGCCTAGCGTAAGTTAGCAAAAAATCCTCTATCATCTTTCTAGCCTATTTAGATTTTGTAATCTGTGCTACTCTGTCGCTTAGCTTTGCACCTACGCTAGTCCAATACGCGAGGCGCTCTGCGTCAAAACTGATTACCTCTGGCTCACGCATCGGGTTGTAGTGCCCAAGAATCTCTATCCAGCCACTATCACGTCTCTTGCGACTATCTGTAACCACGATTCTGTAAAAAGGTGTCTTTTTTCGACCCATTCTAGTCAATCTAACAACTGTTGCCATAATTTATCTCCTAATTTAAATTTAAAATTTGTTGAATTTTTTTGTTTTATTTGATAAAACAGAACTTGTGAAAAACCGTTTTTTTCTTTGAGCTAAAAGCGAAAAGAAAAACGGTGGCGGGACTACAAAAAAGCGTGAACTTTTTATTTGTCCTCGCTATCATCTACCTTTTCGCTGAAGCTCAAATGTAGATGATAGCGAGAGACTGGGGACGGGGGCAAAGCCCCTGCGACCCCATGAATCACTCCGCACACACTCACCGCACGCCCTTATTTGCCGCCGCCATCTGCCCCAAAAAGCCCTTCATCGCCGAAGGTGTAGCAAATTTTTTCGCCATCTTACTTGCGTTTTCAAACTGCTTTAAAAAGCGATTCACCTCCACCTGCGTAAGCCCCGCACCGCTAGCTATCCGCCGCTTTCGCGTGTTGTTTAGCAAACTCGGATTCTGTCGCTCTTTTGGTGTCATGGAGCTAATCATAGCACGAATTCGCCGCATCTCAACGCTGTTTTCAAGGTCTACATCTTTTAGCTGGTTTGCCACGTTTGAAAGCCCCGGAATCATGCCCAAAACGCTCTTCATGCTACCCAGCTTCTTCACGCTCTCCATCTGTGTCAAAAAGTCGTCAAAGTTAAATTCGCCTTTTTTGATCTTTTTTGCCACCTGCTTCGCCTCTTTTTCGCTAAAAACCGCTGCTGTTTTTTCCGCAAGTCCTGCTAGATCGCCCTCGCCCATAAGCCGCCCGACTATGCGGTCAGGCACGAAAAGCTCGAGGTCTGCTACCTTTTCGCCCACGCCCACAAACCGAAGTCCCACGCCGACTTGCCTTGCGATGCCAAGCGCCACGCCGCCTTTTGTGTCTGCGTCAAATTTTGACAAAACCACGCCCGTGATGCCTAGTTGCTCGTGAAAACTCGCCGCCGTCTTTACGCTGCCTTGTCCTGTCATGGCATCTGCCACATAAAACGTCTCAAACGGCTCAACCGCGTTTTTGACCGCTTTTAGCTCATTCATAAGCTCCGTGTCTATAGACAAACGCCCTGCCGTATCTACCAGCAAAACGTCAAAAAAACCACTCTTTGCTGTTTGCAAAGCACCACGCGCCACGCTCACCGCACTCTTTTCGCCCTCTACGCTAAAAAGCTCTATCTCGTTTGCTGTGCAAAGCTGCCTTAACTGCTCGACCGCCGCCAGTCGCTGCAAGTCGCACGCCGCTATGAGGACTTTTTTGCCACGCGTTTTTAGGTAGTTAGCTAGCTTAACTGTGGTAGTCGTCTTACCGCCACCTTGAAGCCCGCACATGAGCACGACAGTCGGCGACTTTGGCGCAAAAACAAAGCCACTTCTGCCACTTTCAACGCTTAAAAAGTCGGTCAAATTTGACTTTATAGCATTTAGAAAAGCAAGCTTACCCACCTGCTGACCTTTCAGGTCATTTTCGACTGCCGTAAGCAAATCTTTTGTAACTTTGTGATGAACGTCTGCTTTCAAAAGCGACTTTTTCAAACTCTCCAAAGCGTTTTTTAGGGCTTTGTCATCATCGACAAATTTAAGTTTATTTATAGCGCTTTTTAGCGACTCACTGACAAGTTCAAACACTTTAACCGCCTTTAATGTATTTTATAGCTTAAAACGTGTGATTCTATCTTAAAATTTCTTAAAAAAGCTTAAAATAAACATATTTTTCTAACTTTACTTCGCAAGTTCATTATACAATTCTCGATAAAAAGCTAACACTTTTTTGTTTTGCCTCCACCACAATCACCTTTTCATTTCGGGCATCTCTAAAAACTAGTTTGGC
>DCIZ01000069.1:3478-4572 GCA_002317305.1 Campylobacter sp. UBA1713 | reverse complement strand
ACTTTTTTACTCGCTCAAAAGGCGGGGATTATTCGGGTCGCTTTCGTCCCTTACGAATGACAGCGGGTTTTTGACTTTTTTGACGTTTTGACAAATTTTAAAAACCTAACAAAAACTCTACAACTTCACAAAACTAAAACTCCTCAAAATCCTCCTCGTTTATCTCAAGCACGCCTTTTTCGTATTGGGCTAAAATTTCGCGTTCCAACTCGCTTTTAAACTTCGCAAAATTCGAAAAATCTCCCTTTTCAAACTCACTCACACACGCCAGCCTCGCCTCGTCGCCTGCAAATTTACTTCGCAAAAATTTCAGCGCACACTCTGGATGAACTAGCTTTTGCGTGCGTGAGTGCTCTAGCCAAACGCACGCCCGAAGTAGCTCGCCTTGCGTAGTCATCGCCGCGCCAGAGTAGGGCACGAGTAGCGTGTAGACTTGTTTTAGCAGGTCTTTTTCTTCGCCTAAAAGTAGGTTTTGCGTTAGCTCATAGCGACCGCCGCCAAGCGAAGATATTTGGTAAGAGTTATGCCCTATCATCTTTGAAAAGCGCTCGCCCTCCTGTCCGCCACACTCCCAACAACGCTCAAAAACTTCGCCGTTCCAGCCGTTTAGCGCAAAAAACCGCCCGTCTATCTCTATGATTCCTATCTCTGTGTCTAGCCAATGTTTCATGATTTTCCTTAAAATTTGAATTTGGGAGTTATTTTATCTTTTGTAGCTTAAATTTAGCCATTCGGAAAACAGAATGCGGAAAACGGAAAACGGAATTTGTGAAAATTCGCTTTTTTGTAAATTTGGTTTTCTACCCGCTCAAAAGGCAGGGGATTCTTCGCTAGCGCTCAGAATGACGGCGGTTTGTTTGGGCTTTTTGTGAGTTTGACGATTCTGCAAATGCGAAAAAAACAGTGCGAAGTCGTCATTCGTAAGGGAGCGACAGCGACTGAAGAATCCCCCGCCTGGTGAGCGAGTAAAATCGTTAAATTTACGAAAAAGCGAATTTTTAAAATTCCGCATTCCGTTTTCCGATAGTTAAAAAGCTATCGCTTTTTTGTAGTCCCGCCGCCGTTTTCTTTTTTTCGATAAATCTCAAAAGAAA
>DCIZ01000069.1:767-3463 GCA_002317305.1 Campylobacter sp. UBA1713 | reverse complement strand
GGCGGGACGGTGGGCGGGGGCTACCGCCCCTGCGACCCCGTTTCTGAAAACAGAAAACAGAAAACGGAATTTGTGAAAATTCGCTTTTTTGCGAATTTAAAGAAACATTTTTGCTTTGCAAAAAGCGCTTCGCTTGTTTTGACTTTGCCAAACTTTTCACGCATTTTAGTTAAACATACTCTTTTCCTTGCGTTGTGTTTGGTCGTTTGTCGTTTTTGTAGCTTTTACCGAACTGGTTTTTGCAGGCGATTGAACGGGCGACTTAACGGGTGTTTTTGCATTGGCATTTGTGTTTAAAGTTGCATTTGCATTTGCGTTTAAATTCGAGTTTTCAGCAGAACTCTCCGCCTTTGTCTCCACCTCGTTTAGCGGTTTTTGCACCGCCTCCTTAAAGCCGTAGCTAGTAGGCTCCATGATGATGACGTCGTATTGGACTTGATTCTCCGCTACTTTCTCCTCAAAACCGCCAGCACCAGCCACATCGCCCGCGTTAAAGTGCGTTTTGTAGAGATACTCCACACCGTAAGCGCTAGAGTAGGTGATCCAGTCAAAATTCAAATTTTGGTTCAAAAGCCCGCTTTTTGCCTCCAGCTCCTCGTCTTTTAACGGCTTTAACGAAGTCGCCACAAGTGCGCGAGTGAGGTCTAGCTCTTGTGCCATCGAGACTAGCAGTGGGTTGTAGCTGAGTTGTGGCATGAGGATAGCCTGTGGGCGTAGGTTGTTTACGCGAATTTGCGAAGCGAGGATGGCAGACTTTATGGTAGGTGTGTTTAAAAAGATGGTTGCGTTTCGCATCTTTGCGCCACCTGCTGAAAGCGAGCCGATGCCTATTTTTTGTGTAGCGAGCGTGAGGACAAAGACATCGCTGTTTGTAACCATATCTTTTATATCTTGGCTGATGGTTTTGCTAACCGTGCTGTTGTCCGAGACGGCGGCTATCTTTTTTGTAGAGTAAGCAAGCAGTTTTTTCGACTGCGCTTTGTAGTCCACGCCACCAAAGACAAAGTTTTTGCCACTTACCGAGACGGCGTTTTTGTTTAGCGTAGGTATGTAAAACGAGAGTTTTGAGTCCAAAGCGTCTACTACCTTTACGCCTTCGGCGGTGAGCGGCGCGATGGCGACTTTAAAGCCGTCGCTTTGGGCGTTTTTTACCGCCGCACTGAGTGCCTGACGGCTCTCGTCGCCTGTGAGGTAAAATTTGAATTTGGCGTCCACGTAGCGTTTTGAGGCGTATGAAAGTAGTGTTCTTGAGATGGTTTTGGCGTAGAGTTTTATGACTTTTTCTGGCACTATGACGGCTATTTTTACGTCATGCATGCCGTGAACGACGTGGCGACTGGTGAGATTTGCGTGCAAACTGGCGAGCTCTTTGTCGCCTTTTTTGGCGTCGTAGCTAGCGACAAACGAAGCCAAATCGCCACTTTTTACGAGCTTTTGTAGGCATGACGTGTCGCATGTAAGTCCGCTAAGATTCACGAACTCATCTTGCACAGGTGCTACTTTTGACATCTTTTGTGCGAAAAGTAGAGTAAAAGCAAAAAACAAAACCATTAACTTTTTCATATATATATCCTTTTTTTTGTTCTTAAAAATTTAAAAATAGCAAATAAAACGCCGTCATTTGCGAGGGAGCTAATCGACCGAAGAATCCCCTGCCTGGTGAGCAGGTAGAATCGTCAAATTCACGAAAAAGTGAATTTTTAAAATTCTGCACTCTGTTTTCCGATAGGTAAAAAGCTATCGCTTTTTTGTAGTCTCGCCGCCGTTTTCTTTTTCGATAAATCTCAAAAGAAAACGGCGGCGAGATGAGCGGGCGGGGGCTACCGCCCCTGCGACCCCGTTCGGAAAACAGAATGCGGAAAGCGAAATGCTAAAATTCGTTAAAATTCGAAAAAGCTAAAAAAACGCCGTCATTTGCAGTGGTCTGTTTGACTTTTTTGATGTTTGACAAATTTACCCTCTCAAAAGGCGGGAGATTCTTCGGCGGGCTAATGCCACCATCAGGATGGTGGCGTTTGTTTGACGATTCTTTGCATTTTGTTTTTTTACAAAATACCTAGTTTTTTTGCCACGCTTGCCACGCTTTCGTTTTCGTCAGCAGCCAGCACAAGCCACTCGCCGCACTGCCAAACGCCACCTTTCACTCGCCCAAAATCTCCGCAAAAACCGCTCAAAACGCCAAAAACCACCTCGCCAAAAGCGACCACTTTTTTCACGCCAGTCGCCAAAATTTCCTCCGCCAAAAACGAGCTACAAAGCGCTGTTTCACTAGCACTTTCAGCACCGCCGTCAAATTTACCAAAATGCAAATTTACACTTCTCTCACGGCTCGCATCACGCTCCACTAGGCACTTTAAAAGTGGCGTTTGGTAGGCAAAGTCGCACAGCTTTTCACGCGCAAAAAGTGTAACAAAAAGCACACTTTCGCCACGAAAAACGCCTTCAAATTTGCCACGACTTAGCTTACAAAAACGACAAAGCGAGCAGTTTTTTACGCCGTTTTTGTAAATTTGTGTTAGCGTTTTTGTGGGCGTAGGCAAATTTGACAAGCCGCCTAGCACTCCGCCAAAACCGCCACAAAAACCAAAACCATCAAAAAACTTCTCGCCACAAAACCGCCGCCACAAAAGCCTTTCAAGCTCGCTCATAGCGCCGCTTCGCCACTCTCTTCGGTCCTGATTCGAAAGGCATCTTTT
>DCIZ01000069.1:0-756 GCA_002317305.1 Campylobacter sp. UBA1713 | reverse complement strand
CTCCACGACAAAGATCTTGCCGTCTCCCACAACGCCTGTTTTTGCCGCTTTTGAGATGGCTTGCACGACTTTTTTTGTCTCGCTTTTTCGCAAGGCTATTTCGAGTTTGACTTTTGGGATAAAACCGCACTCGATTCCGTAGGCTTCTATGTGCCCTTTTTGTTTGCCAAAGCCACGAACTTCGCTCACCGTTACGCCAAAGTCGCCCACTTTTTCTAGCGCCTCTCTTACGTCTTCGAGTTTGTTTGGACGAATGATAGCTGTTACTAAATTCATACTTTAACCTTAAAATAAAAATCTCATATTTTAGCTTTATTTTTCTTAAATTTAGTTTTAGCTATAATGCTATTTTTTATTTTACATTTAAAGGATCTACTATGTGTATTTTTGACAAGATCGTTGCGGGTGAGATTCCGTCAAACAAAGTTTTGGAAAATGACGAATTTTTGGCATTTCATGACATAAATCCAAAAGCGCCCATTCACATTCTCATCATTCCAAAGGCACATTATGAGAATTTTCAGCTCTTTCCAGCAGAAAAGATGGGTGCGATGGCGAAGTTTATCCAGGAGGTCGCCATCACGGTTGGGCTAGACAAAAAGGGCTACAGACTCATCTCAAACTGCGGTGAAAACAGCGGTCAAGAGGTGATGCACCTACACTTTCACCTTCTCGGCGGGACAAATTTAAAGTGGACAGGTGGCGCAAACAATCCAAAAGATAGTTTTTAGGCGGAGTGCGTTCGGAAAACGGAAA
>DCIZ01000115.1 GCA_002317305.1 Campylobacter sp. UBA1713 | reverse complement strand
CTTTACACACGCTTCGCTCACCGAACTCTATAAAAAGAGTAGAATCTACTAGAATTTCACCTCTACGCCCACTTCGCCGTTGCCGCCAAAGCCGCCCTTGTCGTTTGCATCAAGCTCAAGTCGGTAGAAAATTTTGCTCGTCTGCCCTACATTTACGCCACCGCTTACACTCACCTCAAATTCGAATCCTCGCTCGCGTTTGTAAGCTTTATAATTTTCTGCGCCTTTAAATCTTACCAAAAACTCCTCGTTTTCTCTAGCAACGACACGTTTTGCGCCCACAACCAGCTCCGTGCCGTCAAATTTAGCACTCACGCCCACGCCCGCTTTTGCGTAGTAGCCACTAAGCCCTTTTGTCTCCATAAAGTCGCCGACACTAACCGCGTCTAACTTCTCATAACCCACATCGGCTTGCAAATAAGGACGCACCTCCACGCTTTCGCCTTTTAGTCCCACGCCGACTAAAAGCCTGTTTGACCACTGTGCCTGCCATGAGTTTTGTCGCCACTCTGGCTCTCTTTGACCGAAAAAGTTGTAGTCGCCATTTCGCACACTCTTTGCATATGCCGCATTTAAATTTGAAACGAGCTCTAAACTCTCGCCGCCCACGCGTGCAAAGATGCCCACGTCAAAGACTTTTGCCTCTTCATCGACAACATCGCCCTCTAAGCTACTTTGCATAAATCCAGCAGAAACGCCCACAAGTCCAAAGCCAAATTCTTTTTTCGCTCCCAAATGCGCGCCGTAAACTTTAGAAGTGTCGCCGTTGTTTTCGTGGTAGAATCCGCCACTAATGCCACCAAAAACGACATCCTTAGTCTCTTGTGCGTTTGCGATGGCGACCAAATTTACCAAAGGCACATCGCTAGCCACTGCCGCTGTTAGCAAGCCGTAAGAGAGCATGGGCTGAACGCTTGTGAGGCGAATGCTTTGTCCGAGCGCTCTGTCAGTAACCGACTGCGCAGCGAGCTTGCCGATGCTAGCCAAACTCATCTCACTCTTTTCGCCCAAAGCATTTGCGTATTCTGTGTTGTTTTGTGAGATGTAAAGCATCACCTCTTGCAAAGCGTTTTCGCTGTTTTGGTTGTGCTGGTAGAGGTTTTCTAGCGCTTCGGCGTAACGCGGGTCGACGTTTGCTTTTACGGCGTTTATGTCTATCTCTGGCGTGCGACTGCTGTTGTAGTTTTGTAACGAAACGGTGGAATTTTTTAGCGTTGCGTTGTTTTTGTCGCCTGCTACAAACTGAAAACTAAGCGTCGTGTTTGTGCTAGACGAATTTAAAGCTAGCGTGGTGTTGTTGGCTAGTCCCACTGCATAGTAACTAAGCGTTTTGTCGCTTCTGTTGTCCTGCAAATTTGTCGCATTTACCAAAGTGTAGTTTTTGTTAAAGGCGAAGTTGTTTGCTAAAAGCACGTCTTTGTTAAAGCTAACACTAACGCGAGAGTCGTTTGCCAGTGTAAGCGTGCCGTTTACTCTTAAAGCGTGAAATTTGTCTGTGGCGTTTTGGTCTGTTTTGTTGTTGCCGACATTTAGCAAATTTAGGTGTTTTGTGATGTTTACATTTGCGTTTATGGTGTTGTTGTTGCCATTTAGCGTTAGAGAGTCAAAGTTAAAGTGGCTAGCGTTGTCGCCGACTATGTTTGCGCTGTGCCACTGCTTTACGGTTACGTTTGAGTTTGTCGCGTTTAGCAAAGTGCTAGCAGGGGCTTTTACGTCTAAATTTAGCGTGCCGTTTGTTACTTGAATTTGGCGGACGTTAAAATGCGTCGTGTTGTCTGTGGTGATGCTAGCATTTGTGAGCTTAAACAAATTTGAACTCACATATGACTTGTTTGCCGCAGTTAAATTCGCAAAAGTTATGTGGTCAGAAAAGTCGAGAAAGTAGTTTGAGCCGTTTAGGTTTATGTTGCCAAATTTGGCATTTGCGTAGTTTACGATGTTTGTTTTGGTCGCGGTGATGTTTGCGTTTACGTTTATGCTTGTGTCGTTTTGACTACTGCCAAATTCTAGCTTTTGCTTCACCGTCCAGCCCTCAGTGCCGTAAGCGCTGTTTAGGCTGTCTAGTCTGTCTAGTGCTACGACGCCATCGCTTCCTAGCTTGCTTCCGCCTATGTAGACGTATGAGTTGCTTGCGGTGATGTTTGCCGTTAAATTTGAGTTACGCATGATGTTTAGCGTGGCGTTTTTTAAATTTAGCGTGTTGGCGTTGTAAACGCGTGTGTCCCAGTCTGGCTGTTCAAATTCGCTAGGATTCCCTGAGTTGTAGTAGCTTCTCGATGTGTTGGCTTCTACTTTTCGCACTTGTTTTAAAATGTCTTCTGTTGCTACGGCGTGTTCTACCGCGTGCCCTTGTAAGATGATGTTTTTGTTCTCAAAAGTGGCGTTTTTTACCTCAAATCCGCCGTCAAAGACGAGCCTGCCAGCGCCGCTAATGGCAACTAAATTTATGTTGCCGTTTATGTTGCCGTGAAGTAGAAAGTTGTCTGTGTTTGCGATGGTGAGCTGCGAGGCTTTTGCGTTTTTGTTTGTTATCTTTGTGCCAAAGTCATAGCTGTTTATGTAGTTTGCATATGCGTTGTGTCCGTTTAGGTCTAGCGTGCCGCCACCGTAACCAAAGCTGATTTTGTTTAGGTCAAAGCCCGCTTCGCCGAATTTTATGGTCGCAAGTGAATTTGTAAGATAAATTCGCTCAAAGGCGTTTTTGACGTTTAGCTCTGTTAGTCCGTTGCCTGTTTTGTAGCTGGTTTTTTGTGCTACGTTTACTTTTAGTGTGCCTTCGCCTATCTTGTGAAGTGTGTCGCCGTAAACGCCTGTTACGTTTAGATTCACTACGCCGTTTTTGGCTATGTCAAGTCCTGCGCCTTTGTAGCTGCCACTTCCAGCGAGCGTGTAGGTTTTGCCGTCAGCAAAGATGAGCCCGCCGCCGTTTTGGACTAAATTTGAATTTATGGTGAGAATTCCGCCGCCTGTTATGTTTAGGTCTTTGTGGTAGTTGCCGTCTACTTTTTCTAGCTTATCTTGTGTGAGAAAACAGACGTTGTAGATGCAGTAGCGGTCGCTGTTTCGGCTGTAGTTTTGGGTGTGGGCGGCGACGTATTTTTCAAATTCAAGACCCGAGGCAAAAACTGCCGAGCCTTTGGCGGTGTTGTTGTAGCTATATGCGTGTGAGCCGAGGTAGCGCCACTCTTTTGCTTCGTTGTCGTAGATGTAGACGCCACTTCCGCTGTCGCCTGCTGAGTTGAAGTTATACCAGCCTTGCCAGTTGCCGTTGTTTTTGTCGGTAAATGCATCGTAGTAAATTTCTGTGCCGTTTACTGTGGTGTTAATCATGCTAATGTTAAGGCTAGAAATTTGTCCGTTTATGTTTGAGCTGTTGTAAGCACCGCTACTGACGACTTTTTTTGACGAATTTACACGCTCATAACATTTTAAATTTTGGTAAGCACTAAACGTTCCAGCACCAGCTCTGTAAACAATGGTCATATTTTTGCCGTTGTAGGTGGTTTGGAAGCGTGATGAGTTTAGGAGTTTTTGAATCTCTTGGACGGTCTCTGTGCCGTTTTTGTCTGTGTCCATGTTTATGGGCTTAACGCCGACAGTTTCTACTACATATTTGTCAAGGCGAGTGTAGCGAGAGTCTGGGGCTACGCTTTTGTTGCCAGAAGTGGTAGGAACTGAAATTTGGTTTGTCTGTGTGTATGTGGTAGGTCCGTAGGTTTGTTTTGTTCTGTTTAATATATGTTTAACAGATGCCGTGTAAGCACCGCCGAGTGCGGTGAAGTCGCCGCTACTTGTGTGGACGCCGTTGTTGTTTGTGTATACGCCGCTGGTTAAGATGCTGGCACGAAAGTCGGGTATGGTTAAATTTGTAAAAGTGAGATTCGTGTTGTTTTTTAGCGTAATGGTTGGCGAAGTCGTGCCCGCCCTAAACGCACCTTTGTTTTGCCCCATGTCGAGATAGTCGCGAAGATAGACGTTTGTGATGTCCATGTTTGTCGCGTTTAAGCCGGTTGCCGCTAGACTTGCTAGACTTAAGATGCCCATGTAAGATGTTTTGAGACTCATCTTTTTTTCCTTTTGGTAAAATTTATGTTTTGTGATTCTATCTTTACTTTTATTAAAAGATTATTAAAATATGTTTAAAATTTGAATTTAGTTTCATTTTAGAAAATATAGTTCGTAATTTTGCGAGTGTAAGCGAAGTGAAGAATCTTCTGAAATTTGAGGGAGGAGAATCTAAAAATTTGCTTTTTTGTGAATTTGACCTCGAAAAAGTTTGTAAATTTTTTACAAAATTAGCCTTTTTTTTAAGTAAAGTTTAAGCTTTTTTGGCTATAATTCGGGCTCATTTATTTTGTATGCGGGAATAGCTCAGGGGTAGAGCATAACCTTGCCAAGGTTGGGGTCGCGAGTTCGAATCTCGTTTCCCGCTCCATTGTTTTGAAATTGTGTTGAAAGCCCAGGTGGTGGAATGGTAGACACAAGGGACTTAAAATCCCTCGGATTTTTTCTTCCGTACCGGTTCAAGTCCGGTCCCGGGCACCACTCATCGTTTGGGCTTAACTGCTTGTTTGGCGACATGGCCAAGTGGTAAGGCAGAAGCCTGCAAAGCTTTTACCCCCAGTTCGAATCTGGGTGTCGCCTCCAAAAATTTTTAGGAGCTTTTTATGCGTTACTTTGTTATGTTGCTTATGATAACGGCGTTTTTTGGTTGTTCTAATACATGGAGTGGCATTAAAGAAGATTCGAGCAATGCATACCAATGGACAAAACAAAAGATTCACAACGCTACGGCGGAGTAAGTTTGCAAAGGCAAATTTGTAAAGAGTAAGTTTGTAGGTTTTTTTAAGACTTTGAAAATGTCTAAAAAATTTGCGGACTTTTTGCCAATGTTATCTTTTAAAATAATAGAGGTTGCAAAATTTGCAAAGTCGCAGTAGGTTGTAACACTTTTTCACACTTTTTACACTGTTTTTCGGGAGATGGCTGAGCGGTCGAAAGCGGCGGTCTTGAAAACCGTTGAGGTGAAAGCCTCCTGGGGTTCGAATCCCTATCTCCCGGCCACTTTCTTTATATTTTCTTTCATCTTTTTAAACTTTTTGTTTTGGTTTTTTACTAATTTTTGTAGCTTGTTTTTTAAGGGCATCTCTAAAAACCAGTTTGGCTTGATTTTTTAAAGAAACATCGGCTACGCCGAGCGCTTCGCTTGTTTTGGAGTGTTTTTAGTAGATTTTTTTCTTAAAATGAGGATAATACTGTCGTATTTGACGAATTTTAAGGTAAAAATGTGCAAACGAAGTTCCTCGAAAAACAAACGAAAAAGCAAGCCACCAAATTTACTTAAATGGTTTTTT
>DCIZ01000005.1:6807-9623 GCA_002317305.1 Campylobacter sp. UBA1713 | reverse complement strand
GTTGCTGTTGGTAACCCTTTGCCAAAATCCAAATTTCTCCACGAAAAAGCAACATTTGGCTTTTTTACCACCACAGATGAACCATGAAAAACCATCATCGCCATGCCTCCTGTCCAACAAAAGTTAGCACATCTTCAACGACTGCTTGCGAGCTCATCGTGTGCAAAATGTCGTAAAACGAGACAAGATAGTTTTCTATGCAGCCACTTTTGTCTAAAATTTGATATACAAATGATGTAGATTTGCCTGTTTTATTTGCTACTTCGTTTATGATGTAAATGACAAATTCTGCCACTTCTTCGCTCATTTTTTCTCCTTAAAGTTTTTGGAATTTTAGCGTAAATTTTGGTGAAATGGCTTAAGGGCACCTCTAAAAAACCAGTTTGGCTTGATTTTTAGAGATGTCCTTAACTAAATTTGAGTGGCTCGCTTTTTTAAAATTCGTAACAGATGCGAAAGCCGACCGAAGAATCCCCTGAAATTTGAAGGAGTAAAAAGTCAAATTCAAAAAAACGCAAGTGCGAAGCCGTCATTCGCAAGGGAGGCAAAGCCGACCGAAGAATCCCCTGAAATTTAAAGGAGTAGAATCTTTGAAATTTGCTTTTTTGTGAATTTGACGATTCTACTCGCTCAAAAGGCGGGGGATTCTTCGGTCGCATTCGCTCCCTCAGAATGACGGCGGTCTGTTTTTGCTTTTTTGATAATCGCAATGTCCGTTGTCCGTTGTCCGTTACTGCCGTCATTATGATGGCGTTTGGTTTATGTTTTTTGCGAATTTAAAAATTCTGCAAAATCGCAAATTTACGTGCCATTTGCGTTACCACTCCACGAAAGTCCGTGCTTTTTTTACATCGTTTAGGCTCACTGAAACTCTCTCGCCGCCGACCAGCACACCCAAAACCGCCCCGTCAAACGCCACAAGCTCGCCGATGAGAACCTCTTTTGACACGGTCGTAACCTTTACACGCTCGCCCACACTTAGGCTAAAGTGCGCAGGTTTTGTCAGCTTTCGCTCCATTCCCGGACTTGAAACTTCCAAATGCCACTCGCCACTCACTGGCGGCTCGACGTCAAAGATGGGCGAAAGTAGCCTGCTCACCGCCTCGCACTCGTCCAAACTCACGCCACTCCGCCCGCTCTCGCCCGCTGGCTTTGTGATGCTAACGCGGTAGATCGTCCGCCCGTTTTCACTCACAGTTTCAGCATCGTAGAGCTCCACGCCACACTGCCTAACCAAATTTGCCAAATCAAACATTTTTCTCTCCAAAAATAAAATAAACACGCATTCGGAAAACAGAATTTGTCAAAATTCGCTTTTTCGTAAATTTGTTTGTCGATTCTAGAAAATCGCAAAATCCGTTCTCCGTTCTCCGATAGGTAAAAAGCTAACGCTTTTTTTAGTCCCGCCAACTTTTTCTTTTTCGCTAAAGCTCAAAAGAAAAAGTTGGCGGGACGGGCGGACGGGGGCTTTTGCCCCTGCGACCCCGTTCGGAAAACTGAATGCGGAAAACAGAAAACGGAATTTTGTAAAAATTCGCTTTTTCGTGAATTTTACGATTCTACGCCCTCGCCAGGCGGGGGATTCTTCAGTCGCTACCTCCCTGTCGAATGACGACGATAACGGAAAACGGAATGCGGAAAACGGAATGCGGAATTTTGTAAAAATTCGCTTTTTCTCAAATTTGACGATTCTACCCGCTCGTCAGGCGGGGGATTCTTCGGTCGGCTTTGCCTCCCTCAGAATGACGGCGGTCTGTTTTTGCTTTTTTAATAATCGCAATCTCCGTTCTCCGTTCTCCGTTCTCCGTTCTCCGTTCTCCGTTCTCCGAACGAACTCCGCATCTACCTAAAAATTCTCATTAGCCCGCCACTACTTCGGTGTGAGTCGCCATTTCGTGAGCCAGAAGGTCCCACAAAACCGCCATCGTATCTTCTCACGCTACCAAAATTCGAATTTGGGCGTGCGTTGCTCGCCGCTGTCGCTCGTTTTAAATTCGCACCAGCGTTTAGGATGCCCGCGATCCCACCCAAAATAACCGCCGCAGTCGCCGCCCGAGATAGCGAATTTTGCTTATTTACCTCCGCCTCTCGCGCCTCATTTTCTAGCCTCAAAGCCTCTAGCTGCCTGTAACTCTCTATCTCCTGCGCTGTCGCCTCTTTTAACAAAACGCCAGTCGGCGCGCCACTCTCGTCAAGGCAGTGCAAAAACTCGCCCTCCACCTCAGAGCTAACGCAGCTAGCGGGCACAAAATATATCTTGCCATTTGATGCCATTTTGTATTCTGACCGCCGCGCCTCTTTGACCGCACATGAAGCCAGCAAAAACGCCACCAAAACCAAACTAATAACTCTCATTTTTCCTCCTAAATTTACGCAAATTTAAAACAACAAACCAAACGCCGTCATTCGAAAACATCAAATTTCGAAAAAGCAAAAACAAACGCCGTTATTCTGAGGGAGGCAAAGCCAACCGAAGAATCTCACGCCTTTTGAGCGAGTAAAAAAGCCAAATTCAAAAAACGCAAATGCCACGCCGTCATTCTGAGGGAGGCGTAAGCCGACCGAAGAATCCCCCGAAATTTAAAGGAGTAGAATCTTTGAAATTTGCTTTTAGCTAAATTTGACTTTTTCCGCCCTCGCCAGGCAGGGGATTCTTCGGTCGCTAACGCTCCCTGTCGAATGACGGCGGTAACGGAAAACGGAATGCAGAAAACGGAAAACGGAATTTTTAAAAATTTGCTTTTCTGAATTTGACGATTCTGTAGAATCGCAGAATCCGCACTCCGCACTCTGTATGTAAAAAGCTAACGCTTTTT
>DCIZ01000005.1:1449-6781 GCA_002317305.1 Campylobacter sp. UBA1713 | reverse complement strand
CCGTTTTTCTTTTCGATAAATCTCAAAAGAAAACGGCGGCGTGACGGGGGACGGGGGCTTTGCCCCTGCGACCCCATGAATCGCTACGCTTGCAAATTTCCGCACTCCACATTCCGCATTCCGAACGCATTCCGAATCAAAACCCCAAATTCACACTTCCGTCACTTCCTAAGTTGTAGTTTTTCGCGCCACCTTTGACAAACCTACAAACGTCCCCCTCGCTCACCGTGCCGCTTTGGACTTGTGCGTAGCTCGCCTTTGCACTCGCTCGCTTTACCACCACGTCGCCCGTGTGCCTCTCTGCCCGCACGCCACGCTCGCCCGTGTAGGCATCTTGCAGCGCCTCGCCCGTCTCAAAACAAGAGTAACGCTCGCCCACTCTTAACTTCTGTGTAAAAGCCACCTCGTCGCCAGCACTTGAGACCACCACAAGCGGATAGATGCCGTCAAAAAGCTCTCTTACCATCTCGCGCGCCGTGCGTTTTAGTGCTGTCGTGCTGCCACCAGTCAAAGCCGTAGCGCTAAATTTGAGTTGCATAGTTTCTAGCAAAACCACCTTTAACAACACTTCAAATTTGCCATCTCTTTGGCGTGTAGCACCAAGCAAAATGGCGTAGTCAGCGCCCAGAATCTCGCCCTTTTTCACGCCACTGCCCTCACCAAAACCACCCGCACTAGACTCTTCACCACCAAAAAACTCACGCTCAAGCTCACGCAAATTTAGGTTAGCGCGGTCTAGCACACTTAGTCGGCGACTAGCTAAAATTTCACTCACCACGTAGTTTTTTAGTCGCTTGCTTATGTCTGTTTTGCTAGCGTCTAAAACAAGCGTAGTTCGGCGTTTGTTCGCACCGCCTGCTGGCTCGTTTTTTACCACGCTCTTTTTCACGCGCACCACCGCCACCCACTCGTCGCCCTCTTTCGCCGCACGGAGAATCTCAAAAGAGTCCACACTTCCGTTGGTTAGCTTTTCTAGCTGTTTTTCATAACTTTCGCCGCCCTCGCTCACCGCCAGTTTTTCGCGGTAGCTAACACTCGCGCCATTTACCTTGCCGACTGCCTCTAGCAAAGCCTCCTCGACTGCTGCTTTACGCGTCTGCCCGTGCCCTACCCCCTCGCTCTCTTTTACGCTCGTTATGGTCGCACCAAAAGCACAAACCGCCATCACCAAAAAAAAGACTAAACCTCGCATGTCGCCTCCTAAAAGTCTTCTGGATCAAGGTCGTTTCGGCTCTTTTTGCTGTAAGCTTTGCCAGGAACTGGGCGGTTTGCCTCACGCTCTTTGTAAAAGTCGCTGCCAAATCCGAGTGCATTTTGAATTTGTGAAGATGAGTAAGCACGCACCACCACAAAAGCTGAAATTTCTGCATCGCTAGCTGTCCTAAACTGCGCTAAAGTCTTCACGCCGCTTAACGAAATTTGCGAATTTGAACGAATGAGACTAGCAAAAACCGACTTTGTCTTTACCGCTGCGTTGTCATCTTTGTCGCCGATGGCTAGGTTTTCTACCACAGTTTGCTCGCTCTTTTTCATCTGATCTACATCTACGCTAGAGCTTAAAAAATTTGCCACAAAGCTGTCAGCTTCTAGCGATGCTTTTTGGCGTGCTACGGCGCTTTGGCGGCTTCTTTGGGCTTCGTTTCGTGGCAAGTCAGCTAGCGCGTAACTTAGCACCACAGGCTCACACATCTCGTTAAACACGAGGCGAATTCCTAGCATTCCCACCGCCTCGTCTGCGTTTGCTGGTAGCCACTCGCTAAGCGGTTTGCAAGTCCTGCCCTCTGTGCTAGCTGTCGCGCCGCTTTTTAGGTCGTTTACTATCTGCAAAGTCTTTGGCGAAACGATGGCTACAAGACCTAGCTCTATAACGCCATTTTTGTTTTTGACTAAATTTGTCTGGATCGGGACTAGTCCGCCGAGCATGCCGCTGGCTTTTCTAGTTACGCTTTTTACGTAGCTGTCGCTCTGGCTAAGCGTGCTAGCAAGCTCTCCTATGTTTTTTGCGTTGCTAGCTTCTGGCGTGCTGCTTTGGCGTGCCTCTTCTGTAGCGATGTTTTGCGTGAGAAATGTTAGGTATTGGGCTCTGACGTCCAAAAAGGCTTTGTTAAACGCTGTTTGGAGCTTTGTGCCAAAGTTGCTTTGACGCTCGTTGCCCTCGACCTTTATGACGGTGTCGTAAATGGCTACATCGTCTCTTTCAAACTTCGCCCGAACGGCGTTTATCCACGCAAACATCTCATCTTCGTTTTGTGTAACGGGCTTACTGAGCGCTGAAATTTCGTCTAAATTCTCGCTAGCTTTTATCTCTTTTACCCCTAGCGCACTTGCCACCGCTGCATCTTGCGGTGAAACGCTCTTTTGACTACAACCTACAAGCGCCAAAAGCGCCACTAAACCAAATATGATTTTTCTCATTTTTTGTCCTTTTTGTAAATTTGTTTTTGTTTTATGTAAATGCTACGCCGTCATTCTAATGGTGCGGAAGCACCCGAAGAATCCCCCGCCTGGCGAGCGAGTAGAATCTGCAAATTTGCAAAAAAGCGAATTTTGACAAATTCCGCTTTCCGCTTTCCGCATTCCGTTTTCCGTTCTCAGAACGCCACTTTCACCCTTTGCGCTGCTTTTTTCACCACTTTTTCGTCCTCCCAAAAGACAAGCCCAGTCGTAAGGTCAGTTACAAAAAGCGCAAAAACATACTCGCTGTAAGCTGATCCATCGCTCATGCGAACTACATTTTGCGTTATCTTGCCCGCAAGTGAGTAGTTTGGCGCTAGAATCGTCTCTTTTTGCGCTATGGTCTCTTGATTCACCTCGTCATCGTCTCGAAGTTTTCGCACATCTCTTGTCATGGAGTCTCTTGCGCCATTTGCCGAAATGGCAGAAGTGAGGATAAATTTGCCAGAATTTTTCATCTTTTGCGTTATCTTTCTCGTGATTCGGTCGGTGTCAATGTTTAGCGTAGCAGGCTTTTCTATGTGTCCTATGGCTACCACTTTTCGCTTGCCGTTGCCTAGTGTTGCAAACGCCGCATCGCTTACCAAAGTGCTAGCTAGGTCGCTGCCTATCTCCACAAAATCACTCTCGCTAAAATTTAGTGCCACAGGCGCGCTTGCTTGCGTCGAGGCACAGCCCGCCAAAACACCCGCACCAAAAACGCCAGCTAAACCAACCGCTACGGCTAAAAATAGACCTTTCATCGTTTTCATAAAAATTCCTTTACATTAAAAATTCCTGCATTTTACTACAAATTTGCTTACAAAACAAATTTAAACGATAGATTCAAAAAAAGTAGAAAAGAGAAGTAAAAAAGTCAGGGGCTTTCGCCCCGTTTAAACGTTAAAAAACTGCGAAAATTCGCACGACAAATTTATTTTTTCAAAGTTTGAATGTATTCTGCAACCGCGTTCATATCTTCTTCTGTCATCTTTGCCATCTGAAGTTTCATCACGCTACCTTGGTTAAATTTGCCTTTGCCATTTTCGCCCACTTTGCCCTCTTTGTAGAGTTTCATGTTTTCTACCATTTCAGCAGCTGTGAGCGTGTTAAGCGCTGGAACTTTGTTTAGATATACCTTTTCGGCAGATTTGCCGTGGCAAACCACGCACTTTTTGTAAACTGTCGCACCGTCAGCGGCAAAAACGCTTGTCGCAAAACCCACCAAAGCCAAACTAAAAATAATCTTTTTCATGTTAAGTCCTTTTTTAAAGATGAGCGAATTCTAACCAAAAAAGTTTAACGAAACATTAATACGTAATGCAAATTACAAAATTTGTGTAAAAAAAAGAGAATTTGCGAGCGGAAATTTGCAAAACCGCCCGCCAAATTTGAGAAATTTCAAATTCAAGCCACAAATTTTTTAAGAGAAATGAAATGTTTTATTGAAAGGAGTATGAAACGTAAAAGCGTTACTTTCCGCGTGCCTCTATCTCTATGTTTAGCGCCACTTCGTCGCCTATCATCACGCTCGGTTCGCCCACTTTAAAGTCGCTTCGTTTTATGTTGCCCGTTAGGCTAAAGCCCATTACTTTGTCGCCGTTTGGTGCTTGTGCTACGCCGCCAAAGTCGCATTTTAGGCTCACTTCACGCGTGATGCCTTTTATGGTGAGGTCGCCTTTTATGATGCCGTTTTTTGCGCTTTTCATCTTAAAAGTCATCTCGCCAAATTTGTTTGCATCGAAAAAGTCCGCCGCCCGAAGGTGCGCGTCTCTTCGCTCGTTGTCGGTGTTTATGCTCGCCACTTTTACGACTGCCGTGAGCGCGTTAAAGCGTTTTTTCGCCTCGTCAAAATCTACGCTCGCGCTAAAATCGCCAAATTTGCCGTTTACGTTGCTGACTTTCATGTGCTTTATCTTAAAGCCCACAGATGAGTGCGCCACGTCTGCCTCAAACTGCGCCGCACCGAGCGTAACGCCGAGAGACAACGCCACCGCAAAGAAAAGTTTTTTCATTTGAGTCCTTTGTTTTAAATTTGGCATAATTGTAGCAGATGTTTTTTAATAATTTCTAAATAATAATAATTTTTATCATTTGGGTGTTAGGGTTTAGTAAATTTGCGATTATATAGAATCGTTAAAACAAGCGAAGCGCTTTTTGCGAAGCAAAATGTTTCCTGAAACCAACGCCGTCATTCGCAAGAGTGCGGAAGCACCCGAAGAATCCCCTGCCTAACGAGAGCAAAGAATCTACAAACGAAGTTCCTAAAAACAAGCGAAGCGTTTTTTGCAAAGCAAAAATGTTTCTTTAAATTCGCAAAAAAGCAAATTTACAAATCCTACTCATCGCAAAATGCACTCACGCCTTGTGCTTACGCCTCTTTTTCAACATCAAGCGAAACGCTTTAAGCCTTTGCGTTTTTTTCTCAGAGTGCAACCATGAAAAAAAGCAGCAAGTCCAGACTCGTTTAAATATACCTTTTCGGAGATGATTTGCTCATCAAAAGCAACTTCGCTTGACGGCTTTTTAAAAACATAACCTTCGGAATCTTTTACATAAACAAAATTCATCATTTCATTCTCCTTCTGTCATTTTGATAATCTTTTTTTGGCGAGTTTTATTATCTCTTTTGGAGTTTTTTGCGTTTTCTTTACAAAAACAACTCCTATTAAAATTATCTGATTCTTTTGATATTTGAACAATGAGCGAAGTTCATCTGTTTTTATTTCAAATATCTGATCTTGCAAATGTTTTATTTTTACAAATTCGATACCCTCGTTTTCAATTTTTTTGTAGTCAGCTTCAAGCGATTCTTTTTGGGATTGTTCTAGTAAAGGGCATCTCTAAAAACCAGTTTGGCTTGATTTTTTGGAGTGTTTTTAGGAGATTTTTTTCTTAA
>DCIZ01000005.1:377-1349 GCA_002317305.1 Campylobacter sp. UBA1713 | reverse complement strand
ATGGTTTTTTAGAGGTGCCCTAAAGATATCTCCTTTTCTGCGACTTCAAGCATTTTTACCTCAAATTTCAAACATAATCCTTTTTTTTAATGAGACAAAAATTAAAGCGTTGCATAATTTTTTATGCGTTTTTTACTTTTATCTTTTGCGTTTGTGTGAGCGATTCGCTCTCTTGTGTGGCATGAAACCGATAAATTTACAGTTGCATACTCACACTCAAGTTTCTCATACTCTTTTTTGAAATTTTCGTCTTTCATCTGTTCTTTCAAAGCTTCCGATAGTGTCATTTTACGCCTCCTGAATTTCTTTTCAAATAATCTTCACGGTAGTTTTTTGCTTTTGTATCTCTGATAGTGGTGTTTTTTGCGTTTTTTTGATAAAACCATGTGTGATGATGATTCTTTTGCCAACTATAAAAAAATACAAATTTCTAACAATATTTTTTCCCTGAATTGTCCTTAGTTCAAATATTCCATCGTCAAGATGTTCAGAGTATGGCAGTCTCAACTCATTTCCTTTGTTTTCTAGCAACTCAAGGTCTCGAAAAACTTTTGCCCTAAGCTTGACTTCAAGTGTTTTTATAAATTCCAAACTCGGTTGTTCTCCGTTTTTGGTTTCATAAAATTCGACAATCCACTTTTTAACCATTTTTTTGCAGTGCCTTTTTCTTTTTTTGTCTTAATTAAATTTGTCAAATCTGTTTGCGTTTGCGTTTGTGTGGCGGTTTTTTGCGTTTGCGTTTTTTGGTGATTTGTGGCAAAAAGCGCTTCAAAACAAATTTGACTTTGCTATGTGCAGAAAACAGAAAGCGGAAAAACAGAAAGCGGAATTTTGAAGCACTTTTTTTGTTTTTTTTATTTTTTTGTGATGCCACAACCACCGTTTTTGTTCCACGCGCCCGCGTGGGGCGCGACATGCGTGGAGGTATTAGGCTATGAATCCAAACATTGTTTCAATCCACGCGCCCGCGTG
>DCIZ01000005.1:0-242 GCA_002317305.1 Campylobacter sp. UBA1713 | reverse complement strand
CACGCGCCCGCGTGGGGCGCGACGGTGCAAACCTGCAAAGAGCAGACCTGAGAGGTGCAGACCTGTTTCAATCCACGCGCCCGCGTGGGGCGCGACTGCTAATATTAGTTTAACATTAGCAAAAAATTTACTTAATGTAAATAATGTTAGAATTTTAACCATTTTTGCCTAAATTTTTGCTTAAAACAGAGAGAAAATTTCATGAAAAACGCTAGCCGTCTGAAAAATAGAAAATTTTGGAG
>DCIZ01000068.1:8490-9241 GCA_002317305.1 Campylobacter sp. UBA1713 | reverse complement strand
TTGAGTTTGTAACACTTGAATTTGTAACCCTTCCGCCACTAACGTTTGTGCCATTAACACTTGAGCCATTAACACTTGAGTTTGTTACACTTCCGCCGCTAACATTACTTCCGTTTACGCTTGCGTTTGTAACGCTAGAATTCGTAATATTATCTCCACTCAAATTTCCGCCCGTAACGTTTGTGCTATTTACGCTAGAGTTTGTTACAGTCGAGTTGTCGAGCGAAGAGTTCGTGATGTTTGAGCCGTTTGCACTAATGTCAGACAAATTTGACCCACTTATGTTTGAGTTGTCAAACGTTATCTTACAGCTCTTCCCATCTATCACACACGTGTTGTTGTAGGTGTTGTTGCTAGCGCCAAAAGTCCCGTTGTTTACCATGCCGTAAGTCGAATTTTCGTTTACGTCAGTTGCGTTATACTGCACCTTTCCTGCCGTTCCGTTAAAGAAATTCGAATTTGTGATGTGAATCGCATTTCCGCTTACATTTCCCGTCGTGCCATTTGTAGCCAAATAAACCGCAAAAGCATTTCCCGTGATGTTTGAGTTCGTGATGTTTAGCACGTTTCCTTTTGCGCTACCGCCAGTGCCGTTTACATAAGCCGCATAGACCGAGCCGTTTATGAAAGTGTTGTTCAAAACCACAGTGTTGTTTGACGCCGTTCCATTTACCACGTAACCGCCATAGACCACGCCACTCACGTTTGAAGCGTTTATGTTTACGCTGTTAAAGCTTACGTTGCCATCAGT
>DCIZ01000068.1:4922-8391 GCA_002317305.1 Campylobacter sp. UBA1713 | reverse complement strand
CATCTTTTGAAAAGCCGCCGTAAATGCTGCCGTTTACCTTGCCGCCGTTCATAGTTACGTTGTTTAGGCTAGCGTTGCCTTTGCCCTCAGCATAACCGCCGTAAAGAGAGCCCGTGATGTTTGCGCCGCTTGCTACTACGTTGCTACCGCTTGCGTTGCCATCTTTTGTGTGCGCGCCATAAACGCTACCTCCGACCGTGCCGTTTGTAACGTCTACGCTTACGTTTTTGGTAGTGCCTGTGCCGTTTGCGTATGCGCCTGTAATGTTGCCAGTTACATTTACTTTAGTCAAATTTACATTTACGCCATCTAGCGTGCCATCTTTTGTGCCAGCGCCTGTTACGCTTCCGTTGACTTTTAAGTTTTGCGCTACTTTTACATATGTGTTGTAGATGCTTGCGTTCTCGCCAAATGCACCAAAGATGCCGCTCACGCTGCCGCCGTTTACACTTACGTTTGTAACATTTGCCGTGCCGTTTTTCTCTAGGTAAGCGCCGTAGATGGTGCCTGTGACGCTAGTGCTTGAATTTGCCACGATTACACTTGTGTTACTAACATTTCCGCTCTCTTTTGAAACCGCACCAAATACGTTACCTTTTACAGTCGCATTTGTTCCATCTCCTACTTTTACTGTCGTGTCGTTTACAGAGCCGTTTACGGTAACTGCGCCCGTTACGTTTCCGCCGACTACACTTTCGTTTCTCAAAGTTACGAGAGTTTTGCTGACGTTTCCGCTGTTACTTTGTGCACCGACTACAGAGCCGTTAATGGTAGTTATGTTTTCATTGCTTCTAGATTGTTCATGATCTGCAACATTAATAGTTGTGTTTATAACATGCCCGCTTCCAGTAGCATTTGCACCTATAACACTTCCGTTGATGTCAGCATGAAACACGTCTATTTTCGTCCCGATGGCACTTCCGTTTACAGTTCGTGCACCTAAAACAGAGCCGTTTACTGTTGCGGTTGAGAAATTATTTTGACCTGTATCTGAAACAGTTCCACTTGTGTCTAATTTTGAATAGCTAAAACTGATGTTGTTATTTACAGCATTTCCGCTAGCTTTTATGTCAGCTCCGACTATATTTCCACCGACAAAACCGCCAGTCATGTTTACAAGCGAATTTGAGATGTTATTGTCGTAAGTGATAGCACCAGTTACATTTCCAGTGATGTTTGCCTTACTGCCACCAAAACCATCCACGATGACGATCTTGTTATTTGACACAGTCGCATTTGCCAAAGCGCTGTCGTGGTCTGTTTGTCCGTTGCCTTTCTTTCTAGCATCATAGTTCACACCGATGATGTTACCCGTTACCTTTGAGCCATTACCAAATGTAAATGTGTTGTTTTGGACAAGGTCAGCACCGTTTGAACTACCAAAACCGCCACCGTAAACGCTATCGTTGCTTACGTAAACACCCGTAAAGTTGTTTATGGTAGCGTTTGTAACGTTTATGTTAAAGTCATGAACGTTTGCGGCACTGTGGCTAAAATTTTGATTCGTATAGTTTCCTTTTGGTGCAGTAACATTTAGCCACGCACCGTAAAAGTTGCCGTTTACAGTTACATTTGACAAACTCAAATTTGTTTTTGTCAAATCGATGGCAGCAGTTGTCTTCACAGCAGTCAGATTAGCTCCTATCGTAGCGTTTTTAAAGCTAAACGAGTTGCCAGATACTTCAGACTTTGCGATGCCATTACCACCAGCACTATATCCGTAACTACCATTTGCATTGTAGTAAACACCTATGATAGACCCGACATTTGTGTTCTCTACCTTTACCACGTTGTCTTTAAAAGACGTGCCCGCCTTGTCAGAAGAGACACCGTAAAAGTGGTGTGCATCTTTTGTGCTGTTGTAACCTTCAGGTGCTGTTGCATTCAAAATTTGAAGCGTGTTGTTTAAAAGCGTAGTTCCGTTACCGCCACCATAAGCACCATAAAAGTAGTAATTTTCTGCAGCATTACTACTACTACTACTATTTGACAAACTAACGTTGTTTCTTATAGTCAAAGTGTTGTTATAAACCTTACTAACGTTTGGCGCCCACGCACCAGCAATGATGGTTTTTTCAGTAGCTTTGAGAATGGTGTTGTAACTACTGTTCGGACCACCGACCACAACGCTGTTGTTGTATACGTCAGTTAAAGACACGTTGATGATTTGTCCGTTGTTGCCAGTTCCAGCACTACTACCAGTACTAGCATACTGATACCCTTTTCCTTGACTGTTGTTTACATAACCACCAGCAGCAAGGATTTTAGCACTTTGTGTAGAACCATTTATGGAAACATTTACTTTGTTTGCATCGCTAGCTGTCAGAGTGCCCTGAAAAAGCAAAACATGACCATTGTTTAGAACTTCTTTGTTAGAAGTGTTTACCGCAAAGGCTTTGTTGCCAACAAGCGAAGTTGTGTATGTTGTAGTTGACTCGTTTTTCATTTCAGTCTTAAAATTAACTCCACTTGTGCCGTTTTTTTGGGTAAATACATACGAACCATTTACCAAAACAACATAGCTGTTTTGTTGTTTTTGTGTATTGTTGTAACTGTAATTTGCATTATCTATAGTTACATATGTAATTCCTGCGCTAGTAGCATTGCCAACCAAACATGCTGGACCAACGCTGGTATTTTTAGAAGTAACTTCACTACATTTGGTGATTTGTGAACCATTCATCCAAGGACCAGCAGATGACCACCAATTACTACCAATGTATTCATTAGATGTGTTTGAAATGAGTGTTTTGTTTCCACCATTTACTGAAGTTGAACCGCTAAGCGATGTTGTATTACCAAACGCCATGATCACCGAGCCCATAGTGTCTTTATCCGCCGCCGCCGCCGCCGCCGGGACCGCCGCGAGTGAGCTCACTGCCGCACCGCCTACCATGCCACTTACCGCACTGATGGCTACACTACCTAGCACGCCTGCAGCTACGCTTAGAGGCGAAGCCTTGCCTTTTGTTGCGTTTTGCACGTTTGTGCTTTGCGCACTCGCCACTACGCTTTTGTCTGCTTGTGCGTTTGCAGAAGCCTTTGCGCCTACGAGCTTTGTGCCGTTTGTGCCGTTTGTGCTCGCTACGCTTTTTGCGCTACTTGCTACTTTTGTGCTCGCCACGCTTGACGTGCTTTTTGCATCTGCTTCACTAGCCAAATTTGCCGCACCAGTTTTGCTACTTGCTACACTTGGCGTCTCTGCCTGCGTGCTTTTTGGTGCGAGCTTCTTTACACTCTTGGTGCTCTTGGCTGCCTTGACACCTTTGGTGTCGCCACTAGAAGAGTCGGCTGCTTTTGTGCGAGCTAGCTCTTCGAACTTCTTGTCTATCTTTTTCATAAATATCTCCTTAAAAAAAAGATGCATTGTTGGGCACCTCTAAAAAACCACTTAATGAATTTGAGTGGCTTGCTTTTTACAGGAAACATTTTTGCTTCGCAAAAAGCGCTTCGCTTGTTTTCGTTTGTT
>DCIZ01000068.1:3318-4875 GCA_002317305.1 Campylobacter sp. UBA1713 | reverse complement strand
TCCTCATTTTAAGAAAAAAATCTACTAAAAACACTCCAAAAAATCAAGCCAAACTGGTTTTTAGAGATGCCCTTAAAAAAACGCTTTCGGTGCGTCCCAATCTTTATACTTACCACGTGTTCTTGATGAACAAAATGGCATTTTAGCACACTTTGGTTACCAAACGGTAACAAAACATTAACAAGTTACAAAAATTTTGCAAAATTTCTGCGAAAAATTTGCGTTTTTTGCATTTTGTGGTTTTTTCGCGCTTTAACAGTCGCGCTCCGAAAGGTTTCACAAGTTTTCTACTGCCAAGTTTGCTTTCTAGCAAACTACCTTTTGTTTGTTAAGCTTTTGCCGTTAGACTCCTTAAAGTTAGATAATATATGTTAGCTAAATTTCTCTTAAACTTTTGTAAAATATGAATTTTTGTTCTTTTGTGATGTTTGTGATGTTGGTTTTTTAGATAAATTTAGTGGTAAATTTTAGGGCAAATTTCGCCCGTTTTTAAAGTGTTTTTTCTGGTGCAAAAAAAAAAAAAACGTGAAACTTTTTTGTAGGTGGACAAAAAAAAGAGAAAAACAAAATGGTCAGTTAATGTGAAATTCACCGCCATGAAATTTAAGCGAGTAAAAACTACAAATTCAAAAAAGCCCAAACCAACGCCGTCATTCGCAACACTCGCAAATGACAGCGTTGGTCAAACGTCCTAGACGTTTAAAGATTCTTCACACTCGTTTAAAACCTCCTTGCGCCATCTTTTTCTAGGTCTTTTACTATCTGCTTTTCTAGCGACTCGACTAGGTCGCCTATGAAGATGGGCGTGATGTCGCCACACATCTCTTTCAGCTGGCTCTTTTTCTCTTCGTCTTTACACAAAACCAAAAAAGAACGCTCCTTTTCAAAGCCGTTTTCTTTTGCAAATTTTTTGTATTTGTCTATGTAGGCTTTGTATTCGCCGCTTTTGCACTCAAACCAGTAGGCGTGGTCGTTTACAAAAGCTATGATGTCAAGCTCGCGTTTTTGGTTTGTTTTTAGGCGAATTTCGGCGTTTTTGTAGATGCTAAACGCAAAATCATACTTTTGTGAAAGCCTGCCTAAAATGCTCTGAAAACACATGCAAAGGTAGCGTTCTAGCCAAAAGCCGTTTATGAGATTCGTAAAAAGCGGGCTTCGTGCTATCTGTGCGATGATGGTGCGTTTTTCCTTTTTGTAAAAGGTCAAAAAGTTTAGCTCACGGAGCATGAGACAGAGCTGACAAGCGTAGTTTAGCGCCTCCACTTCGTTTTGTTTAAACTCAAAAATACTTCGCTCGCCCGTGATGATGTCTTTTTTAAAACGCTCGATGACTGGGTAGATGAGCTTGTGGCGAGTGCCGATGAAACGTGCTAGCTGGTTAAAGTTTTTCTCTTTTCCCGGAATCTCTTTTTCGTTTAAAAAGCCCTCAAAAGCCATCTTTTTTTTGGCGAGAAATTTTATGAGCTTTTCGCTGTTTAAGTCGGCGGGCACGGGCGTTTTTGCGGGTTGTGCGGGCGTTTGTGCTGGTGCTACTGGCGTTGCTGGCGTTGCTGGCGT
>DCIZ01000068.1:0-3309 GCA_002317305.1 Campylobacter sp. UBA1713 | reverse complement strand
TGCTGGCGAAGTCAAATTTGCTTTTGCGTCAGCTTTTGGTGCTGGCGTTTGTGTCGCTGACTGCGTGGCGTTTAACAAATTTGCTGCTATGTTTGACGTTAGCTCATCTTCGAGAAATTTTTCTGGCAAAGTCAAATTTGCTTTTTCGTCAGCTTTTGGTGCTGGCGTTTTTGGTGCTGGCGTTTTTGGCTCACTCTTTGGCTGCTCGGCGGGCGACTTTGTAACTGGCGTTACTTTTGGTGCTGGCAAATTTGCTGGTGCGGTGGGTGCGTCCTTTTGGGCGGTTTGGGCGGTTTGGGCGGTTTGTGGCACAGGCGGAGTTGCCAAAGCCTTTTGTGGTGCGGGCAAATTTGGTGCTGGTTTTTGGCTAGGCAAAGAGGCTTTTGGGAGCTTTAAATTTGTCTTGTTTTCGATGCCAGCTATCGCTTCAAGCGCCGTTGCGATGCGCTCTAGGTAGATAAAAAGCGAATTTTCGTCTAGTTTGTTTTCTGCTATTTTTTTGAGAATTCCACCAAAGTAGCGCGCCTCGTCGCTAAGGTTTTCTGGCTCGCTCTCGACTGGCGGCGTGAGCGCGGCGACCACTTCTGGCGGTGTGTTTTTATGCATTAAAATGGCGTCTTTTATCTCTGGGTCGTCTGTTTTGGCGAGCAGTGTAAGTGCGGTTGCGGGCGCGTTTTCGTTTTTTGCTACGGCAAGCTGAACAGAGATGTCATCGTCTTGGGCGAGAAATTCCAGCAAGTTCTCTGGCGTCTCTTCGCTTTGGGCAAGCTCACAACGGATGTCAAGCGACGAATTTGCTATGAGTCTTCGCATGAGAAGCTCATGTTCTGACTTTTCTGCGACTGGCACGTTTGGCACGACTAGGTCAAGATTTTGCTCTTTTTTCATCTTTTTCCTTTAAATTTAATGTTTTAAGATTTGTTATTTTATCATTTTAAACTAAAATATAAATTTAATCGCGAAAAATTTGTGTGAAGTGTAGAATTTGAGAGTCAAGAATCGTAAAATCAATGCCGTCCGCCTTTTGAGCGAATAAAAAGCAAAATTCGAAAAATTCAAATCTTAATTTACAATAAAAAATATCTTGCAGGATTGTTGTGGGGGGGGCAAAAGCCCCTTTTAAAAGTTAGAAGTGTAAAAAGCCTACTTTATGACGTTGTAGAGGTTGCAGCCGTTTTCGTCACCTAAGTCGCACGCTGCTTTGTAGTAGTATTGGCTCTTTGGCAAGTCGCGCTTAAAGACGATGTTTTCGCCGTAGTAGATGTTGCCGACTTTTTTGCAAGAGTTTGCATCGCCTCTGTCGCAACCGTTTAGGTAGTAGTGTGCGGCTAAGATCGGATCGCCACTGCTTAGGTGAATGTCGCCGATGTTTGTGCAACTCGCCACGTCGCCTCTTTTGCAAGCTTTAGTAAAATACTCAAGCGCTTTTTCTGTGTTTTTCTCTACGCCCATGCCATTTAGGTGCATCACGCCGAGATTGTAACAAGCGACCGTTTTGTTTTTGGCACACTGCGCCTGTGTCTCTTGCAAAGTCGCCGCAAATGAGCAACTAACGAGCAAACTAAGCCCTAAAATGATCTTTTTCATACTAAACTCCATGTGTAAAAAATAATGCAAAACGCATCTCTAAAAGCTACGACTAGCTCTTAAAGATGTGTTCAGAGTGCGGAATTTGCAAATTTATAGAATCACCCAAACAAACACCGTCATTTTGAATGCTATCGTTAAATTCACGAAAAAGCAAATTTTCACAAATTCTGTTTTTCTGTTTTCCGCATTCCATTTTCTAAATTTGGGGTCGCAGGGGCGTAGCCCCCGCCCGCCTGTCCCGCCGCCGTTTTCTTTTGAGATTTATCGAAAAAGAAAACGGCGGCGGGACTATAAAAAAGCGTTAGCTTTTTAACAAAATTTGACATAATTGTAAATTTAACCAAAAACAAATTTTAAGTTTCTTCTCCCTCGCCATGCGGGGGATTCTTCGGGTCGCTTCGCTCTCCTCAGAATGACGGCGTTGGTTTATAGATTCTACAATTAGCAAATTTCTGCACCAAAAAACACGCTTTCGCCCTACTCTGCTTTGTGTCCCAAAGTGGCAAAAAACATGATGTAGCAGTAGCAAATGACTGGCACAAAATATGACAAAAGCAAGCCGATGCTGTCCGCAAAAAAGCCCTGAACTGGTGGAATAATAGCACCGCCGACTATCGCCATGCAGATGATGCCGCTAGCCTGACTAGTAAAACGCCCGAGCCCTTTTGTCGCAAGCGAAAAGATGGTCGGAAACATGATAGAGTTGAAAAAGCCTACCGCTATCAAAAGATACATCGCTGCCTTGCCGCCAAGCACTATAGACAAAACCACAAGCGTAATAGCCATCGCCACATTAAAGCTGAGGCATTTGTAAGGCTCGATCTTGCTCATCGCCGCACTGCCTAAAAAGCGCCCCACCATCGCACCGCCCCAATAATACGCTATGAGTTGCGCGCCGTCTTTCTCCACGATTCCAGCGACATCTTTCATCGTGCTTATCAAAAATGAACCGATGCTAACCTCCGCACCGACATAGCAAAAGATGGCAAGCGCACCAAAAACTAGGTGTTTGTATTGCCACGCACTCGTCTTGCCATCGTTGTTTGCTACGCTCATCTCTTCGGCTGCATCGCGCACATCTGGCAACTTTAAAAGTCTCACCACCACCGCAAGAAGTATCAAAACGCCCGCTATGAAAAGGTAAGGCATCTGCACGCTCTGTGCCTCTGCCGCTTTACTCGCATACTCCGCCGTGCCACTCAAGATGAAAGCCGCGCCAAAAAGCGGTCCCACAGTAGTTCCGAGCGAGTTAAACGCCTGTGTTAGCGTCAAAGCCGCCGCCTCTCTACCCGGACTAAGCAAAGTTACAAAAGGGTTGCCCGCCGCTTGAAGCAAAACCACGCCACTAGCTAGCACAAAAAGCGCACCTAAAAAGATAGGGTAAGACGCCGTTGAAGCCGCTGGGTAAAAGAGGATGCAGCCAAAAGCCGTTAGCAAAAAGCCGAGCATTACGCCAGTAGGGTAGCCGATCTTTTGGATCACCTTGCCCCACAAACCACCGGTGATGAAGTATGCACCAAAAAAGCAAAACTGAACCAACGCCGCTTGAAAGTAGGTAAGGTCAAAGATGACTTTTAGATGCGGAATGAGAATGTCGTTTAGGACGGTGATGAAGCCCATCGCAAAAAAAAGCGCTGTCAATGCTGTCAGCGCAAAGGTGTTTCGTTTCATAATTTTTCCTTTTATTAGGTTTATTTTTGGGCATCTCTAAAAACTACT
>DCIZ01000012.1:18525-25178 GCA_002317305.1 Campylobacter sp. UBA1713 | reverse complement strand
TCTCAAAGAAAAACGGCGAGGGACGTGGGACGGGGGCAAGCCCCTGCGACCCCAAAAGTCGCTTTGCTAGCAAATTTCTGTTTTCTGTTTTAAACTGCTTTTAAAAAGCATTGTGTTAAAATCCACTCCTAAAAATAAATCACAAAGAGTAAAAGATGAGTTTTAACTTAAAAGACCTACAAAAGATCGAATTTGTAAAAAACTACAAAAGAATGTGGAAATACGTAAAACCATACTGGTTTCGCTCCCTCCTCTCGCTCCTCATCGCCATCCCTATAGGCTCGCTTGACGGTGCTATAGCACTCGCACTAAAACCATACATGGACGTGGTCATGGTAGAGAAAAACGCCGCCTTTTCGCCGTGGTACATCGCTGGTGCCATCGTGGGCGTAACCGCACTTCAAGGCGCATTAAAATACGCCTCTGCCTACCTCTCGACGTGGAGTAGCACGAAGATCACACACGCGCTAAAATTTGAACTTTACCAAAAGCTACTCACCTACCAAACAAATTTTTTTGACACAAAAAAAAGCGGTGATGTCATAGTCCAGTTTAACAACATGGCAGATGTAGCATGTGGCGGACTACTCGGCAACTTAAGCCAGTTTTCTCAACGCATATTTTCATCTCTCTTTCTCATCGGTGTCTTGTTTTACAACTCGTGGCAGCTTGCCATCATCGCTGTCGTCATGCTTTTAGTCGCTTTCATTCCTGTTTTAAGCCTAAAAAAACGGATGAAAGAGGTCATGGGAAAGTCGATGCTCACAGAATCTGCTGCCATCGGCGCTTACAACGAGACCTTTTCTGGCAACAAAACCATCGCTAGTTACAACCTCGGCGAATTTCAAACAAGCAAATTTAGAGATATACTCTCTGGCATCTTTCGCCTAAAAATTCGCATGGTTCAGCGCACACAGTGGCTTAGCCCTGCTATGCACACCATCGTCAGCTTTGGCATCGCTGGCACTATAGGCTACGGCAACCACCTCATTTTGAGCGGACAGATAACCACAGGTAACTTTGTCAGCTTCATCACCGCACTCATCTTGCTCTACACGCCGATGAAAAATATAGGCTCAAACCTCGCCGCCATAAACCAAGCCTTTTTTGCGATGGATATAGTCTTTGGGCTACTTGACACCCAGCCTAGCATAAAAGACAAAGAGAACGCAAAAACGCTAGATGCAAGCAAAGAAGTAGAGATAAAATTTAACGAAGTCAAATTTGCTTATGACAAAAGCAAACAAATTCTAAAAGACATCTCGTTTGAGGCAAAAAAAGGTCAAACCATCGCCTTTGTCGGCAACAGCGGTGGCGGAAAGACTACCAGCGTAAGCCTACTGCCACGCTTTTATGACGTTAGCGGCGGAAGCATAACCATAAACGGCACAGATGTAAGAGACTACACACTTCACTCGCTACGTGAAAACATCTCTGTCGTTTTTCAAGACAACTTCCTCTTTGACGGCACCATTCGCCAAAACATCATGCTAGGCAGGCTAAACGCCACAGAGGAGGAGGTAAAGCGCGCTGTGGAGATGGCTTACTTAGACGAGTTCATTAACGGGCTAAAAGATGGCATCGACACCGTCATAGGCGAAAGGGGCGTGTTACTCAGTGGCGGGCAGAAGCAGCGTGTAGCCATCGCACGCGCATTTTTAAAAAATGCACCTATTCTCATCTTGGACGAAGCCACAAGCGCACTTGACAACAAAGCCGAAGCAGTCGTCCAAAAAGCCATCGACAACCTCATGAAAGAGAAGACGGTGTTTGTCATAGCACACAGACTTTCGACGGTGCAAAACGCCGACAAGATCATAGTCATAAACGAAGGCAATATCGCTGAAAGCGGCACGCATGAGGAGCTCATGAGCGTAGAAAACGGCATCTACAAGATGCTATACTCGATGCAGTTTAAAAAGTGAGTTTGGAGTGCGGAAAACAAAAAAACGAAATTTGCAAATTTGCTTCGCAAATTTCCGCACTCCGTTTTCCGTTTTCCGAATGAAAGAGAATTTTAAGCCGTTTTAAAGTAATATATTACGAAAAATTTAAATTTTTAAGGAGACAAAATGCCTATCATCAGCGTAAAACTAACAAACCCACTTCCGTCAAGAGAACAGCTAGATGCTGTAGCAAAAAAGATCACAGACATCATGGTCGAAGATCTTGGCAAGAATCCAGAGAGAGTTGTCATAGACTTTACAGAAATTCCATCTGAGGGCACCTACTTTGGTGGCAAATCTGTCCAGTCGATGCGTGAAGCAGCCGCAAAGGCAGGCAAATGAGCGAGAAAAATGAAGCACAAACAGCGCTAAAAGTCGGCGACAAAGCACCCGCTTTTGAACTACTAAACAGCGATGGCGTTGCGGTAAGACTAGCTGACTTTGTAGGCAAAAAAGTCGTGCTTTACTTCTACCCAAAAGACAACACAAGCGGCTGCACGAAAGAGGCGTGCGAGTTTAGCGAACTCTACGGCGAGTTTAAAAAAGCTGGCACCATCGTCGTGGGCGTAAGTCCAGACGGCGTAAAAAGCCATGTCAAATTTGGCGAAAATTACGGCTTAAAGCACATTTTGCTAAGCGACGAGTCAAAAGAAACTTTGCAGGCTTACGGCGTTTGGCAGAAAAAAAAGATGTATGGACGTGAGTATTTTGGCGTTGTTCGCACCACTTTTATCATAGATGAAAACGGCGTCATCGCCGCCATTTATGAAAAAGTCAAACCAGCAGGACACGCACAAAATGTGCTAAACACACTAAACGAGCAAATTTAAATTTGTCGTCTAACTCGTCAAAAAAGGAAAAAAAAATGAAACATTACAACATATGTGTTATAAAAGGAGACGGCATAGGACCTGAAATTTGCGATGAAACCATAAAAGTCCTAGACGCCGTAAGTGGCAAATTTGGCTTTGAGCTCGGCTATGACTACGAGCTAATGGGCGGTTGTGCGGTGGATTTTTGTGGCGAGCCTTTACCAGAAAAGACCATCGCCACCGCACTAAAAAGCGATGCAGTTCTTTTTGGTGCTATAGGCGGCGAAAAGTGGGACAGCTTGCCTCGCGACAAACGCCCAGAAAGCGGACTTTTGAAGCTCCGAAAAAGCCTAGAAGCCTTCGCAAATTTGCGTCCAGCGATGATCTTTGACGAGCTAAAAAACGCCTCTACTCTAAAACCAGAAGTCATAGACGGCGTAGATGTGCTAGTGGTGCGTGAGCTAACGGGCGGTTTGTATTTTGGTCAGCCACGTGAAAAGCTTTCAGACAAAGCCTACAACACGATGGTTTACAGCACAGAAGAGATAGAGCGCATAGCACGCATCGCTTTTGACGCGGCACGCACCAGAAAAAAACACGTAACGCTAGTAGACAAGGCAAATGTCCTAGAGACTTCACAGCTTTGGCGCGAGGTGGTAGGACGCGTGGCAGCGGACTACAGCGACATAACGCTAGACTTTATGTATGTAGACAACGCAGCGATGCAACTAGTGCGAAATCCCGGCTTTTTTGACGTACTTTTGACAGAGAATCTCTTTGGCGACATTTTGAGCGACGAGGCGAGTCAAATTTGCGGCTCCATCGGGCTTTTGCCGAGTGCATCTTTGGGTGGCAAGGTAGGCATATATGAGCCCATCCACGGCTCAGCACCAGACATAGCTGGTCAAGGCATCGCAAACCCAATAGCAACTGTGCTAAGTAGTGCTTTGATGCTTCGCTACGCCTTTGGCGAAAACGATGCGGCAAACGCGGTAGAAAAGGCAGTTCGTGCGGTTTTAAAAGCGGGCTACAGAACAAAAGACATCGCCAAATTTGACGCAAAAGAGGTGTTAAGCACGGCAGAGATGGGCAGTGTTATAACAGAATTTATCCTTCGTGGGTAGAAAATTTATTTATTTTTGAAAAAGAGCAGTCGGGCAAATTTGCCTAATTTTAAAGTGCGGTGCTTTGACGAAAGCACATATTTAAAGGACGATAGGTGGTAAATTTTAATAATCAACTCGGCGTTGTCAAAGACAAGAGCAAGAGCCTTTTGAACGAATCGACCATTTTGTTTGAGGAGATTCACAAGCTACACGAACTTGTCGGCGAGTTTGAACGCATCAACGAGGCAAACATAAAAGAGAACGAGGCTTTAAAGGCAAATTTGGCAAATTTGCAAGGCGAGCTTGACGGCGCAAAGGACGAGATAGAAAAACTAGACGCGCTAAAAAACAAGCTAGAAGCGGCAAACGAGGAGCTCAACGACCTAAACGCCGACCTAAACAAAGAGAACATAGAGCTAAACGGCGAAAAAAAGCGACTTGACGAGGAGAATCGTGCGCTTGAAGACGCAGTCGATGAGTTTAAGCACGAAAACGCAAAGCTAGAAAACGCGTGCGAAAAGCTAAATCAGCTAAATGACGACCTCAAAAACGACAAAGCCGAGCTAGAAAACGCAAAGGCGGAGCTAGCAAATGACAAGCTAAATTTGCAAAACCAAAACAACGCTTTGTTAAACGAAAAGGTCGATTTACAAAATCAAAACAACGAGCTAGCTAACGAAAAGGCAAATTTGGAAGTGGCAAAAGCGAGTTTGGAAGAGGCAAAGGCAAATTTGGAAAACGAGAAAGCCGAGCTAGAAACGAAAAACGAAACTTTGCAAGAGGCAAAAGCGGAGCTAGAAACGCAAAAAGCAAATTTGGAAAACGAGAAAGCTGAACTCACCGAGCAGAAAGCAAATTTGGAAGTTGCGAAAACAAATTTGGAAAACGAGAAAGCCGAGCTAGAAACGAAAAACGAAACTTTGCAAAACGAAAAAGCCGAGCTCACCGAGCAGAAAGCGAATTTGGAAGAGGCAAAGGCAAATTTGGAAAACGAAAAAGCGGAGCTAGAAACGAAAAACGAAACTTTGCAAAACGAAAAAGCTGAACTCACAGAGCAAAAGGCGAATTTGGAAAACGAGAAAACGGAGCTAGAAACGCAAAACGAAACTTTGCAAAATGAAAAAGCGGAACTCACCGAGCAAAAGGCGAATTTGGAAGTTGCGAAAGCGAATTTGGAAAACGAGAAAGCGGAGCTAGAAACGCAAAAGACAAATTTGGAAAACGAAAAAGCTGAACTCACCGAGCAAAAGGCGAATTTGGAGGAAGTAAAAGCCGAGCTAGAAACGAAAAACGAAAAACTAGAAGAGGCAAAGGTAAATTTGCAAAACGAAAAAGCCGAACTCACCGAGCAAAAGGCAAATTTGGAAGTTGCGAAAGCCGAGCTAGAAACGAAAAACGAAACTTTGCAAACAGACGGCGAGAAGCTCCAAAAAGAGTGCGACAAACTCCAAAAACAAAACGAAAAGCTCGAAACTAGCGTTGAAGATCTTAAAGATGAGCTTACAGAGGTCATTGACAAAAGCGAAAAAGAGGTCAAGGCAAACGACAAACTTAGCGATGACAACGCAACTCTCACCTACGACCTTAACGAAGCGCTGGGCAAAGTCGATGCACTCGAAGCGGAAAACAAAAAACTCGCGAAAAACATCGAAAGCTTGCTAGACACAAACCGAGCGCTTGTAGACCAAAACCGCTCATTGTTACGAGAGATCTCGAGCGCGCTAGATGACATGGGCGATGCAATGGAGAGTCTCATCTACGCTGACGATATGATCACAAAGATCAAAGAGGAAGTTACTAGACGCAACAAGGACGACAATGCGAAGTGATTTTGAGGCGTATTTTGCGGCAAATTTGCCGTCAGTAGCGAGCTTTCACCCGCACTTTAACGAGGCTTTAGCGTGGGTTTTGCGTGCTGGCGGCAAGCACTTTCGAGCACAGCTTGTGCTAGGAGTCGTGGAGGCTTACGCACCAGAAAAGGTGCGAAGTGCGTTTGATGTGGCGTTGGCGGTGGAGCTTTTGCACACCTACTCGCTCATTCACGACGACCTGCCTGCGATGGACAACGCGCCTTTGCGGCGTGGCGTGGCGACTTTGCACGTAAAATACGACGAAGTTACGGCTATTTTGGCGGGCGATGCACTAAACACAGAGGCGTTTTTGGTGCTTGCCCGTGCGCCTTTGGACGAGAAAATTCGACTGGCGTGCGTGGAGACTTTGGGCTTTTGTGGCGGACTAAACGGAATGGTCATTGGGCAGGCAGTGGATTGTTTTTTTGAGAAAAAACCGCTAAATTTAGAAGAGTTGAAATTTTTGCACGCCAAAAAAACGGGCGCTTTAATAGCAGGTAGCATGAAGATGGGTGCGCTAGTGGCTGGTCTCTCTCACGAAGAGTGCGAGTGGATTTTTTCGCTGGGGCTAAAGCTGGGGCTGGCATTTCAGGTGCATGACGATGTGCTGGACGCAACGGCTACTACCGAAGCGGTGGGCAAGCCCGTGCTAAACGATGGCGTAAAAAACTCTTTTACAAATTTGCTTGGTGTGGAGGGCGCGGTGGATTTTCGTGATTCTTTGGAAAAAGAGATTCTCGCAGAGCTAACTGGCTCGCCACTTTTTGGGCTAGTCAAAGGGCTAATAGAAAAATACTTAAAATAAAAACCACTAGCACTTTTTAACAAGTAAAAAGTCAAATTTGCAAAAAGCAAATTTTCACAAATTCCGCTTTCTGTTTTCCGCACTCCGTTTTCTGGCACCGCCGTCATTCGCAAGCGTTGCGAAGAATCCCCCGC
>DCIZ01000012.1:0-18420 GCA_002317305.1 Campylobacter sp. UBA1713 | reverse complement strand
ATTCCGTTTTCTGTTTTCCGTTTTCAGAAACGGGGTCGCAGGGGCGGTAGCCCCCGTCCACCGTCCCGCCGCCGTTTTTATTTGAGCTTTAGCGAAAAGAAAAACGGCGGCGGGACTACAAAAAAAGCGTTAGCTTTTTACATACGGAAAGCGGAATTTGTAAAATTTGCTTTTTCGTGAATTTGGCTTTTTACTAAATCAAATTTCAGGGGATTCTTCGGTCGCTTTGCTCCCTTGCGAATGACGGCGTGGCACTTGCGTTTCGCATTTTGTTAAAACGGTCGCTTACGCTCCCTTGCGAATGACGGCGTTTGTTTTTGCTTTTTCTAATTTTAATGAATTTTTGCATTCCGCATTCTGTTTTCCGAAAGGGGTCGCAGGGGACTGTCCCAGTATCCCGGTCCCGCTGCCGTTTTTTTTTGAGTTTTTGGGCTTAAAAAAACGGCGACAAGAGAAACAAAAAAGCGTTAGATTTTTACCTAAATACAAAAAAGTCAAACTACAACAAAAAAACAAAAAAACAAAAAAAAATGAAAACTTACATTCTATACGCATCTTGTGCGTTTTTTGGCGGCGGTGTCGGAACTCTTGTGAGATTCTTACTAGACAGCTTTGTGGTAAAAAGCTTTGGGGCATTTTGGAGCGGGACGCTAGCGGTAAATTTGCTCGGCTCGTTTTTAGCGGGCATCGTGGCAGCTAGCAGCATAAGTGGCGCGACAAAAGTGCTCGTCATGAGCGGTTTTTTAGGCGGACTAACCACTTTTAGCACATTTTCGCTACAAACTTTCACGCTTTTAAAAAACGGCGAATTTTTCACCGCCCTACTCTTTTCTGTGGCAAATTTCGCACTCGGACTCCTCGCTGTTTGTGCGGGATTTTGGCTACAAAAACTACTCTAAAAAGAGGAAAAACCATGCTCTACATAGTCTCAAACACACCTTTTGACGCCACGCCAAAGACAACTCACCTAAAACTTTGCGAAGTCAAATTTTTCGCCTTTGAAACCGCCGATGTGCCTAGTTTTGACGGCGTAGTCTTTACCAGCAAAAACGGCGTGCGTGCATTTTGCCAACAAAGCCACTTTCGCAAAACGTGCGCTTTTTGCGTAGGCGAAGCGACTGCAAAAGCAGCGACAGAGGCAGGTTTTGCCGAAGTTTTTGCAGGTGCTGGAGACGCGGCGACTTTTAAGTGCGAACTACTCGAACAAATTTTTAAAAACGAGAAAAAAGAGGGAGAAAAACCGCGACTACTTTTGATTAGAGCACAAAAAGTCGCCTTTGAGCTGGGCGAATTTTTACGAAAAAATGACGTTTTTGTAAAAGAAGTCGTGGGCTACCAAAACGCCATCTTGCCGCACTCACCGCTTTTAAAAAGCCAAAAGCCACCAAAAAACGCGCAAATTCTTTTTACAAGTCCGCTAAATTTTGAGGCGTTTTTGTGGCACTTTGGCTGGGAGGAGAGCTACCACGCCTACGCCATCGGCAAGACGACAGCACGCGCCATAAACGAGCACGAAACCACTCACGCGACCGCTTACATTTGTCAAAAAACAAAACTAAACGCATGTATAGAGGAGATTCTAAATTTGAGTAAGCTGTAATAAAATATAAAAAAGTCATGCAACACCGTCATTATGAGTGTTAGCGAAGCGAAGAATCGCCTGTCTGGTAAGGGCAAAGAATTTACAAATTCGCTTTTTAGTAAATTTGACTTTTTACACCATAGTTATGACATAAATTTATAGATGCAAATAAGTCAAATTTATCACTTTTCTTTTGAAAAACGATAGAAAAATTCGAGATTTCCACTTTTGCCAAGCAGTTCGCACTCACGTTTTTCACGCAAAATCCAGCCCAACACGCCCGCCTCTCTCTCAAAACGCCGCATCGCCACAAGCGTAGCTTTTTGGTCTTTGACTACGCCGTTTGCGTTACGTTTTGCCTCTTTTCCCACCTCAAACTGCGGCTTAAAAAGCACCACCACATCGCCACTAAAAAGCGCATCCAAAGATGGCAAAATTTGCAAAACAGAGATAAAACTCACGTCTGCTACAACGAGGTCAAAAGGTTTTTCGGGCAGAAAAAGTGGCAAATTTGAATTTGTCAAAAAAGCGTTTGCAAACTCCCTAACATCACATTTTTCCACCACTTTTACACGCAAGTCATCTCGCAAAAGTGGCGAAAGCTGCGAAGTGCCCACGTCCAGTGCCGTTACGCTCAAAGCGCCTTTTTGCAACAAAACCTGCGTAAAACCGCCCGTGCTTGCGCCCACGTCTAGCGCATTTTTGCCCGCCACAAGTAGCTCGCTTTTCTCCAAAAAACGCAAAAGTTTCAGCGCACCACGCCCCACAAAAAGCTCGCCCAAAAGCACCACCTCGTCGCCCTCTTTCACCACAAAGGCTGGTTTTGAGATGAGTGTGCCATTTACGCTGACTGCCATGCGTCTTATCTGCTCGCTGGCTTGGTTACGGCTGATGCCAAATTTTTCGCTAACAAAAAGGTCTAAACGCATTAGTTTCCTTTAATAATTTACCAACAAAATATAAACACAAGTAGGCAAAACGATGGAGATGAGCGGGCTTTTTAGCCAAATTTGTAAAACAAGCGCCAAAAAAGCACACGCCAAAATGTGAAAAGTCGCCATGTTAAAACTAGCTTCATAGGGGCTAAGCGTGTAAAAAATGAGAACGACCATGATGACAAGTCCCATATTTTTTTGCAAAAAAGACAAAAGTGGCGAGCGGACATCTTTTAAAAACCAATACGCCAAAAACCGTGTCAAAATCATCGCAAACGCCGCACTCAAAACTGCCCAAATCATCTTAACCACCTTTGCATCAAAAGAAGTGCCACCACAGAAAGAAGTAGAGAAAAGACCAAAAAATACTCTTTGCTAACGACAAAAACGCTAACAGAAGCGCAAAAAACGCCGAGCAAGAGTAGGCGAAAGTCGCGATTTTGTCTAAAAAGCTCATAAAACAAAACGATAAAAAGTGCGGTTAGACTAAACTCTACGCCTTTTAGCGTAAGCCCCAAATGCGCACTTAAAAAACCGCCGAGCGAAGTGCCGAGCACCCAGTAAATTTGGTTTAGCCCGCAAGTGAGGTTAAAAGCCAGATCGAGTTTGTCGTCCGGGTAGTCGCGCGCTTTTAGCAGAGCAAAAGTCTCATCTGTGAGCGCAAAGATGGAGTAGTAGCGAAAGCGAAGTTTTTTGAAACTCTCCAAAAGCGTAAGTGTGTAGAAAATGTGCCGCACATTTAGCAAAAATATAGCCACGAAAATTTCTAGCACGCCCGCACCAGCAGCGATGAGCCCAGCTAACAAAAACTGCGCAGCACCGCCGTAAACGACCACGCTCATGAGGAGAATCCACCACGGGCTAACACCCACGCCCACGCCGTAGATGCCCATGGCGATGCCAAGCGAAGTGTAGCCTACAAAAACGGGAAATGTGCTTTTTATGATATCTTTCATATTTTTTTTCGCTTTCCGCACCGCAAATTTACTTTTTCGTAAGTTTGTAAAGCAAATTTCCGCACATTTGAATCAGCTGAACGATGAAAATGAGAATGAGCACGGTGTAGAGCATCACATCTGGACGGAAGCGCTGAAAGCCATAACGCATCGCCACGTCGCCCAGTCCGCCACCGCCCACAGTGCCCGCCATCGCCGTAAAACCTACGATAACGATGAGAGTAAGCGTAATGGCGTTTATGATGGACGGCAACGCCTCGACCAAAATGACACGAAAGATGATCTGGCTTCTGCTCGCCCCAAAACTAAGCGCTGCTTCTACCACGCCGCTGTCGACTTCGTTCATGGCGTTTTCTATGAGTCGTGCAACAAATGGCGCCGAGCCTATGACGAGCGGGACGATGGCTGCAGTCGTGCCGATGCTAGTGCCAACGAGTAGTTTTGTAAACGGAAACAAAACGATGATCAAGATGATGAACGGAAAACTTCGGAGGCAGTTTACGACAGCGTCTAGCGTGCGAAAGATGAGGCGGTTTGGCAAAAGTCCGCCATCTTTTGTCAGCACCAAAATGACGGCTAGAAAAAGTCCCAAAATAGAGGCTAGAAAGGTAGAGACAAAAGTCATGTAGAGTGTTTGCAAAGTCGCTTCCAAAAGGAGGTCTAGAATCATCTTTTTTGTCCTTTTTGTTAAATTTGCCTTTATGTTACTTTAAAAGTGCTTTAAAATGGCTGAATTTGGAGTTTTGTCAAACATCAAAAAAGCAAAATTTACAAAAAGCGAATTTTCACAAATTCCGTTTTCCGCATTCCGTTTTCCGCTTTCCGTTACCGCCGTCATTCTGAGGGCGAAAGCCGACCGAAGAATCCCCTGCCTTTTGAAGCAAGTCAAAAAGTCAAATTTACGAAAAAGCAAATTTAAAGATTCTACTTACTAAAATTTCAGGGGATTCTTCGGTCGCTGTCGCTCCCTCAGAATGACGGCGTTGATTTGACGATTCTGTAGAATCATAATTCTCCGCACTCCGCACAAAAAAGCTATTGCTTTTTAAATGTCCCGCCACCGTTTTCTTTTTCGATAAATCTCAAAAGAAAACGGCGGCGGGACGGGCGGACGGGGGCTACGCCCCTGCATTCAGAAAACAGAGTGCGGAAAACAGAAAACAGAATTTGTGAAAATTTGCTTTTTCGTGAATTTGACGATTCTGTAGAATCGCAAAATCCGCAATCCGCATTCCGCATTCCGCACGTGCTCCGTTTTCTGCTTTCCGTTTTCCGTTTTCCGAACTCCGCACTACACATCACCCTTTAGAATCTAGCCCCGCCAAGACCAAATTCAAAGCCTCCGGCAAAATTTTCCACTCCGCCTCACGCATGATTCTCTCCTGCAAACTCTCCGGCGTGTCGCCACTCTCCACCGCCACTTCACGCTGTAGCACCACTTCGCCTTCGTCCACACCTGCGCTCACAAAGTGCACGCTTGCGCCACTCACACGCTCGCCGCTCGCCAAAACCGCCCGATGCACATTTAGCCCATACATCCCCACGCCGCCAAATTTAGGCAAAAGCGATGGATGCACATTTAGCATTCTTTGCTCAAAGTTCTTTACAAACTCTCCACTAAGCACGCGCAAAAATCCCGCCAAAACCACCACATCTACACCATTTTCTCGCAAAACCGCCAGCAGCTCCGCCTCAAATTCGCTCTGTGTCCGCCCTTTGCTCTCCACCACCGCACTCTTTACGCCCGCCTCTTTTGCCCGCACCAGCCCAAAGGCTTCTGGCTTGTTGCTCACCACCAAAGCTATCTTTCCGCCACGCAAAAGCCCCGCCCGCTCAAAGTCCAGCAAAGCCTGCAAATTTGTCCCGCCACCACTCACCAAAACCGCAACTCGCCTCATCTTGCGCCTTTCAAATTTACACCACTGCCCTTTACCACTCGCCCTATCTCATAAAGCTCTGGCACCAGCGCAAAAGCCTCGCTCACACGCTCACGTGGCACTACAAAAACCATTCCCACGCCCATGTTAAAGGTAGAAAACGCCTCCACGTCACAAAGCCCCGCTCGCTTTGTCAAAAGCTCAAAAATAGGCAAAACTCGCACCTTTTCACGCTCCACCTCCACGCCAAAGCCATCGCCCAAACATCGCGGCACATTTTCAAAAAACCCGCCACCTGTAATGTGCGCCGCACCATTTAGCACGCCCGCCTCAAAAAGCCTCAAAACCTCACGCACATAAATTCGCGTTGGCGTCAAAAGCACGTCGCCTAGTCTCTCACCGCCTAGCTCACTAAACCGCTCACTCAAATTTGCCTTTGCCTCCTCACCGTCCAGCCCAAAAACACGCCTCACAAGCGAAAAGCCATTGCTATGCACGCCGCTAGATGCAAGCGCTAGCACCGCATCGCCCTCACGCATACGCTCTGGCGTGAGAATCTTTGACTTATCTACCACGCCCACGCAAAAGCCCGCCACGTCATATTCGCCCACAGGGTAAAAGCCCGGCATCTCCGCCGTCTCGCCACCCACCAGCGCACAGCCCGCCTCCACGCACCCGTCTGCTATGCCTTTTACTATCTCCTCGACTTGCGCAGGCGAGTTTTTGCCCACCGCTATGTAGTCCAAAAAAAACAAAGGCTTTGCACCGCCACAAACCACGTCATTTACACACATCGCCACGCAGTCGATGCCGACTGTGTCGTGTTTGTCTAGCAAAAACGCAAGCTTTAGCTTTGTCCCCACGCCATCTGTCCCGCTCACAAAAACAGGCTCTTTTATGCCACTTAAATTTGGCTCAAAAAGCCCACCAAAACCGCCCAGTCCGCCCAGCACGCCCGGCACTTTTGTCCTAGCCGCGTGGCTTTTTATGCGCTCAACCGCCTCATAACCTGCCTCGACATTTACGCCGCTTGCCTCATACGCCTTTCTCATCTTTTACTCCTTCGTTTTTAAAACCAAAAGTCGCCAGCCAAATTTAAACGCCGCCATTCTAAACGCCGTCATAAAAAAAAGCAAAACGCTCACTTCCAAAATCCCGTCAAAACCAAATTTTAACAGCCAAAAATACCCAAAACTCGTCAGCAAACAGACACTTCCGTAAAGCCCAGTTTTTAAAAACCACGGCACTTCGTTTAAGATGATGTCTCTTAAAAGTCCGCCACCGATGCCGTTAAAAAAGCCGACCAAAACCACGCCGACTGCGTTTAGTCCCGCCGCATACGCCACGCCTGCGCCCACTATGGAGAAGCTCACGATGCCGAGTGCATCGCAAAAGATAAACCAAGTGGAATTTTCGATTCTGTCGAGATTCGTCCTGTAAAACCGAAAAACGATGCCAAAAAAGAGCACGCCGAGGACGAGCATCACAGGTGAGTAGTGGGTAAAACTAAACGGCAAGCGACTCACAAAAACATCTCTTAAAAGTCCGCCACCAAGCGCAGTCAAAAAGGCGCTTAAAAAGAGCCCCAAAAGGTCGCAACCACGCTTTACACCAAAAAAGAAACCGCTAAATGCAGCGGCGATGATGCCTATGTTTTCGGCTATCAAAAGTGAATTCATTTTTTGCTCCTAGTTATGCAAAAATGCGTTCAGAATGCAGATTCTGCGATTCTATAGAATCGACAAACAAATTTACGAAAAAGCAAATTTTACAAATTCTTTTTTCTGTTTTCCGCATTCTGTTTTCCGTTACCGACCGAAGAATCCCCCGCCTTTTGAGGGAAAAGAATCTACAAATTCGTTTTTTCGTAAATTTAACGATTCTACTAGCTCAAATTTCAGGGGATTCTTCGGGTCGCTAACGCTCCCTCAGAATGACGGCGTTCTGTTTTTGCTTTTTTAAATTTTATCAAGAATCGTTAAAATTTAGCCAAAAGTAAATTTTTTAAATTCTGCATTCCGTACTCCGTTTTCCGTTTTCAGAATTCAGTTTGCAAATTTGCATCCGCCTCCAAAACGTCCGCCGCATTTTTTGCCTTTGCCGCCGCTAGCTTTTGTGCCAAACTCTCATCTGAAAGCGAGAGAATCTGCACAGCTAACAAAGCTGCATTTTTTGCGCCATTTACCGCCACTGTCGCCACTGGCACGCCACTCGGCATCTGAACGCTAGCAAGCAAAGCATCTAGCCCGCCCAAATTTGCGTTTTGACTTGCCAAAGGCACCGCCACGACTGGCAAAGTGCTCACCGCCGCCAAAGCACCCGCCAAGTGCGCCGCCATGCCAGCAGCTCCTACTAGCACGCCAAAGCCCTTCTCTCTAGCACTCCGTGCAAACTCATGCGCCTTTTCTGGCGTCCTGTGTGCCGAGTATATGTGCGCCTCAAACGCCACGCCAAATTCGCTAAGTGTCTCAAAACAACCCTTCATCAAAGCCACATCGCTCTTACTTCCTAAAACCACTCCAACTTTCATCTATTTTTCTCCGTTCTATGTTTTCAGTTCTCCTCGCGCACAAAACACGCATTGCAGTGCTCCTCGCCGCCACAAATTTCGTTTAGGTCTTCAAGCTCCAAAAACCCCAAAGAATCTACGCCGACAAACCGCGCTATCTCGTCCAAACCAAATTTAGCGCTTATTAAGTTCGCCCTGTCGTCTATGTCGATTCCCCAAAAACACGGGCTCACAAACTGCGGCGCGGTGATTCGCATGTGAATCTCCTTTGCGCCCGCACGCCGCAAGATCTCCACCGTGCGTTTGCTAGTCGTCCCTCTCACGACAGAGTCGTCTATGACTACCAGCCTCTTTCCCTCTACCACCGAACGCACCGCATTTAGCTTTATGCTGACCATGTTTTCACGGCTCTTTTGTGTAGGTCCTATGAAACTTCGCCCTATGTAGCGATTCTTCAAAAAACCAAATTCCAAAGGCAAACCACTCTGCTTTGCGTAGCCCATCGCCCCTTCAAGCCCCGAGTCTGGCACGCCTATGACGAGGTCAGCATCTACTGGATGTCGAGTGGCTAAAATTTCACCCGCTCGCACACGCGCATTGTGCACGCTCACGCCGCCTATTACGCTATCTGGTCGCGCAAAGTAGATAAACTCAAAGGCGCAAATTTTGCCCTTTTTTACGCCACAAAATTCACGCACACTTCGCACCTGCCCATTTTCAAAGATGACCATCTCGCCTGCATCTAGCTCTTTTACAAAAGTCGCTCCCACAGCGTCAAGTGCCGCGCTTTCACTAGCCACGACGTAACCGCCACTGGCAAATTTGCCGTAACAAAGCGGTCTGTAGCCGTGCGGATCTTTTAGCGCTATGAGTCTTTGTCCGTTTGTAATGACGAGAGAAAAAGCGCCCTCTATCTGCCCCATCACACGCAAGATGGCGGTTTCTAAATTTGGGCTAGAGAGTCGCTCTTTTGTTATGAGATAGCTAATGATCTCCGTGTCGCTAGTGGTGTGAAATATAGCCCCCGTGCTCTCTAACATGGCTTTTAGCTCCGCTGTGTTTGTTAGGTTGCCGTTGTGTGCTAGGGCTAGGTTGCCCGCTTTGTGGCTGACGACTATGGGCTGGGCGTTCTCTTTACACTTGCTGCCCGTTGTCGAGTAACGAACGTGCCCTATGCCTATCTCGCCCAGCTCAAAACCGCCCAAAACCTGCTCACAAAAGACATCCCCCACTAGCCCGTCATCTTTGTGCGTTTGCAAACGTCCGCCACTAGCCACGCAAATGCCCGCCGCCTCTTGTCCTCTGTGCTGCAAAGCAAAAAGCCCGTAATAGCAAAGCTGCGCGACTGCCTCTTTTTGTGTAAAACAAACGCCAAAAACGCCACACTCTTCGTTAAGCTTTCTCATCTTAAAGCCCTAGCCTTCTGGCGACTTCTGCATATGCGCCCTCTACGCCACCTAGGTCACGTCTGAAACGGTCTTTGTCTAGTTTTTCGCCTGTTTTTGTGTCCCAAAGCCGCGAAGTGTCTGGACTTATCTCATCTGCTAGCACTATCTGCCCGTCTGAAAGCCTGCCAAATTCGAGTTTGAAGTCTACTAGCGTTATGCCAAGCTCTGCGTAAAAACTGCGTAAAAAGTCGTTTATCTGAAACGCCATTTTTTTGATGCTCTCCACCTCTGCTTCGCTGGCAAGAGAGAGTGCGAAAATGTGCGGTTCAGCTAGCATCGGGTCGTTTAGTGCGTCATCTTTCAAACAAAACTCGATGGTCGGTTTTTCAAATTTGATTCCCTCTTGGACACCAAAACGCGCCGCAAAACTGCCCGCTGAGATGTTTCTAATGATCACTTCCAGCGGGACGATTCGCACCTTTTTTACCAACGTCTCTCGCTCGCTTAGCTCTTTTACAAAGTGTGTCGGCACGCCCGCTTTTTCTAGCTCGCTCATGAGAAAGTTGCTCATTTTGTTGTTTATGACGCCCTTGCCTTTTATCTGCCCTTTTTTTGCGCCGTTAAACGCTGTCGCGTCGTCTTTGTAGTCTACGATGACTAGCGACTCATCGCTTGTAGCGAAAACTTTTTTTGCCTTGCCCTCATAAAGTTGTTCTAACTTTTGCATGAAATCTCCTTAAAATTTTGGTTTTGTAGTTGTAGATGAATTTGTAGAATTTTGTCTATAATGGCTGTGATAACTAAAAGTAAAATTTCGAATTTGAAACATTAAACTAGAAGATTTTGGTAGCATTTTAAATCCTTTAGAATCAAAAATAGATTCTAGCATTTTTAAATAAAAGCAAACTTAAAAACAAAAAAAGAGGTGGCAACAACGAGAGTAAAAAAATTTACAAGCGGGGGCTTTCGCCCCTGCGACCTTTTTTGCTTGCAAAAAACATCAACGCGTTTTATTTGCCACCATTTGTGCTGCTGTTAGCATTTTTGTTTTTAGCATTTTCGTCTATCAAAACACCGTTAATGGACATCTTTGTGGTGTTGGCTCTGGTATCTTCCTCAAAGCTCAAATCAGACGTTATTTTACTGCCATTTACCTCTTTTATAAACGAAAAAACCTGCGGAAAACTAGCTAGCACTGGAAAACTCTTTACAAAGTTTTCAAGCGAGCTGTTGGCGTCAAATTTTAGACTAGCATTTACAAAAGCTTCCCTGTTTGCTTCTTTATCCTTATAGCCTTTTATGTGTCCAAAAGCTGACATTTTAGAGAATATATCTTTTCTGACAAAACTCAAATTTGAAATCGTGATTTTAGTGTCGATGTTTCTCATAAACTCGTCATTTAACATCTCTTTGTTAAGTTTACTAATGCCATAGGTCTCATTTCTCCACAAATCAATAAGTTTATTGAAATTGTTTATCTCTAATGTCAAGTTAAGCACCACATCACTCGCCAAGCTCTCATTTTTAAACGAGAGTGATTTTATGTTTAAAACATCATTTGCATAAAGATGATTCTCTCTTTTTGTGCTCTCCTTGAGTTTTATGTCGCTCACCACAAGCTTTTCATTTCCTTCCAAAACTTCAATCTCTCTTATTTTCCAAATTGAATTTGCTTTAGATTTGTCAACAAATGTCGAAACTAAAAAATATTTGAGATTCTCATCTTTAAATATATCAAAAGGTTTTACATAATCCACAACACCGCTTAAATCTTTGAAGCTAGACACGGCATATTTTGATTTTATTTCCAAATTTTTCAAATCAGCATTAAACTTTGTCATCTGTAAATTTTTGTTAAAAACAAAAAAAGTTCTCCAGTCATTCAAAGCAACGTCAATTTTTGAATCAACAACATTTTTGTCTGCGAAAAAGTCAAATTTCAAATTTTTTACAAAAATATCAAAAGTGGCATCGCCAAAAAGAGATATTTTAATGGTTTGTTTTACGCCGTCTACAGATATTTTTTCAAAGTATGCTTTCATCTCCGACAAATCTTTTTGAATTTCTTCTTTAACTTTTTTCTCAAAGTCGCCAGAAACATTTGCCACGATTCCAAATTTAGAAAGAAGCGTAAAAGGCGAATGGTCAAAATCAATAGTTACTACAAAAATAGTCGCCTCCTCGTTAGACTCTTCGGCGTAAATATCTGCTCTCCACTCACCCAAAGCAAATTTTGCCATCTCTTTGACACTTGTTTTTATCTCGCCAACATAACGAGAAGAAAACAAACCTCGCTCACTACTTACTTGCGTAAATTTGGCAAAAGCAAGCGAATTTGTCTCGATGGTTTTTACAACAGTTTCCACCCTCTTCCCCGCGACAAAGCTCGCCACCAAAAGCGCCACCACGACCGCCAAAACCGCCAAAACTGCTATTTTCTTGCCTCTGCTTAACATTTTTTCTCCCATTCTAGTGCGCTTTTTATGATGAGTTCTAAATTCTCTCGTTGCGGTTTCCAGTTTGTCTTTTGGCGAAGTTTGTCAGCGTTTGAGATGAGCACTGCTGGGTCGCCATCTCGGCGTGCTGCCATGTCTACGCGAAAATCCACGCCACCGACTTTTTTGGCACACTCCACCACCTCTTTTACACTAAAACCTCTGCCGTAACCTACGTTAAAAATGTCGCTCGGATTCTCCTGCAAGTAGTCCAAAACCGCCAAATGCGCACTCGCAAGATCCTCGACGTGTATGTAGTCTCGCTCGCACGTGCCATCTTTTGTCGCGTAGTCCTCGCCAAAAATGGACATCTTTTCACGCTTTCCTGTGATGGTCTGCACGGCGACTTTTATTAAGTGCGTTGCATTTGGGTAGTTTTGTCCTATGAGCCCATCGCTAGAAGCGCCTGCTACGTTAAAGTAGCGCAAGATGCCAAATTTAAAATTTGCGTTTGCCGCCGCCGCGTCTTTTAGAATCCACTCCGTCATTAGCTTGCTCTTGCCATAAGGGTTGATGGGATTTTGCGGGCTCGTCTCGCTCACCACGCCACTCTCTGGCTCGCCGTAAGTCGCCGCCGTCGAGCTAAAGATGAAGTAACGAACTCCCGTTTCACTCGCTAGCTTTATGAGATTCGCTGCGTTTGCTGTGTTGTTGAGGTAGTATTTTAGCGGTTTTTGCATGCTCTCAAAGACCTCTATGTAGGCTGCAAAGTGAATGATAGCGTCAAATTTGCGCCCCTTAAAAACCTCCGCCACCGCCGCAAAATCCGCCAAGTCGCACTTGACAAATTCAAATTTGCCGACCTTTTGAAGTGCCAAAAGCGCATCCTGCGACCCGCTGTAAAAGTTGTCTACAACCGTAATGTTGTCGCCGCCTCTTTCCAAAAGTGCTTTCAAAACATGCGAGCCTATGTAGCCCGCACCGCCAGTAACCAAAATGTTCATATTTTTTCCTTTATGTAAAATTTTAGAATTCTGCAAATTTGCAAAACCAATCTTTCGTTTTCCGATTCGAATATATTTCACATTCTAAATTTGTCGATTCTAGAGAATTACGCACTCCGCACGCAATCTGCATTCTGAATTCTGCATTCTGCAATCCGAACGCACTCCGCACTCCGATAGGTAAAAAGCTAACGCTTTTTTGTAGTCCCGCTTATGTTTTGCTTTTCGCTGAAGCTCAAAGAAAAACATAAGCGGGACGGTGGGACGGGGGCTACCGCCCCTGCGACCCCTTAAATCGCTCCGCCCTCCGTTTTCCGTTTTCCGCACGCACTTCGCACTTCGCACTCCGCATTCTGCATTCTGAACGCTCTCCGCATTCTGTTTTCCGTTTTCTGTTTTCTGTTCTCTGTTTTCCGTTTTCCGTCACGCCAAAAACATCACATATCCGCGAAACAAAACGCCCGTCAAAAGCCCCGCCACCACGCCTGCTACCATGTCGTCTCCCATCACGCCCAGCCCGCCACTTACGCCTCTGTCTATCCGCCCTATGATGCTCGGTTTTGTGATGTCAAAAAGCCTAAAAAGCCCAAACGAAACCGCCACCAAAACCACAAAAACTCCGTCAAACGCCACGCGGTAACTGCCCGCCTCGCCGCCTCCCTCGACCAGCCCGTAACAACCTATGCTTAAAGCCACCCACACGCCTGCCACCTCGTCTATGACTATCTCGCTAGAATCGTGCGACCCAACCCTTTTTTCATAAGCGTCTATCACTTTTATGCTCGCCAAAAAAAGCAAAATACTCGCCAAAAAAAGCGTCTGAAGCCCCAAAAAAACCGCCACCGCCGCGCCGCTAACCGCACCTGCTAGACTTCCCCACGTGCCAGGCGCAGGACGCAGTAACCCTGTGCCAAAAAAGGTCAAAAAAAGCTTTTGCATGCAAACCTCTCAAAATATCACCCAAAACGCAACCGCACCAAAAAGGTAGCCATCGCACCTGTCAAGCATGCCGCCGTGTTCGCCGAGCAAGTGGCTACTGTCTTTTACACCTACGCGGCGTTTTAGGTAGCTCTCAAACAAGTCGCCAAAGACACCAAAAAAGACCACCACAAAGCTCGCCACCGCACTCATTATCACACTCAAACTGCCTAGCATCATGTTTGAAAAAACAAAGCCCGCCGCCGTTCCTACCACCACGCCACCAAGCGTGCCTTCCCACGTTTTGTTCGGGCTAGATGCGCTAAATTTGCGGTCGCCAAAGATTCTTTTGCCAAAAAATTTACCTACAAAATACGCCCCGCTGTCGCTTGCCACCACAGAGACGATGAGCCAACAAAGATAGTTGATTCCATACTCCGCACAAATTCCAAAAAGCAAAAAAACAGGCACGGCAGGGTAGAGAAAAGGCAACAAAATGGCAGGATTCTCAAATTTAGAAAACGCCACGCCACTCGCCACAAAAAGCACCATCAAAAATGCCACTTTTAACGCCGCCGCATCAACGTGCCAAAACGGCAAAATGGCGAAAAAAACCAGTGGCAACATAGTCAGCCAAAATTCAGTTTTTAGCCCAAAAAGTGGCAAACTCTCACGAAAAGAAAAATACAAAACCAGCGCAAAAAGCGCGCAGTTAAGCGGAAAAAAATCCACCAAAACCACCACCAAAAAGGTCGCCAAAAGAGCGACGCCTATCAAAATTCGCTTTACCATGACTAAACTCCGCTTAATTTTCTGCTTAATTTTCTGCTTAATTTTCTGCTTAATTTTCTGCTTAATTTTCTGCTTAATTTTCTACCAAATTTAAATTTAGCTTCAACGCCTCGTTATCTAACTCACAAATGCCCTTTTTTAGCACATCTGCCGCCACACGCTTTGCCCCTTCAAGAGAGTGCATAGCAAAACTTCCGCACTGAAATTTGTTCGCTTCTGGGATCTTCTCTACCGCCAAAATAGCCTCGCAGCTTTTTAGCCACGCTTCACGCACCGCCTCAAAGCTCGCCCGCCCGATGATGCTCATGTAAAAGCCCGTCCTGCAGCCCATCGGCGAAATGTCAATAATGGTAAAACCGACCAAAAATTCACGCATAAAACCTGCAAAAAGATGTTCAAACGTGTGTGTCTCTTTCTCGCCCAACATCTCTACATTTGGCTTGCAAAAACGCAAGTCAAAAACGCAAATTTCGTCTCCTTTTGGCGTGGTTAGACTCTTTGCAAAACGCACGCCCGGCGCGTTCATCTGCGTGTGATCTACACAAAAACTATCAAGTAGCGGCATCTTTTCTCCTTAAATTTTTGATTCATTTTTCGCAATTATACTATAAAAATTTTAAATTTACTATAATATGTTATAATTTGAGGATTTGGGAAATTTGCAGTTGAGAATTGACATTTTTTTGTTAAAAGCGAATTTTTACAAATTCTGTTTTCTGTTCTCCGTTTTCCGTTTTCCGTTACCGCCGTCATTCGCAAGGGAGCTAGCGAGGCGAAGAATCCCCCGCCTAGCGAGGGCGTAAAAAGTCAAATTTACACAAATTTAGCAAAAATGCAAAAATCTAAAAACATTACAAATTCAAAAAAAGGCAAACAAAATGAAAAGCAAATTTAAAAAAACACTCACCACAACACTCACCACAACACTCGCCACAACACTCGCCACAACGCTAGCCACAACGCTAGCCGCCGCCCTCCTCTCTGGCTGCTACGCCAGCCACAACCAGCCCACAGAAAAGAGCTCGCTACTTGTCCACACCGTGCGTGCTATGAGCAACGAAAGCTACGTAAATGTCTACGCCACTTACATCTCGCCTGCGCTAAAAAACACCACGCATGAGCTCATCATCGTAAACATCTACCCGCAAAACACAGTGGTCAAAAACATCACTATAAACAGAGAAAACGCCGACTTCCGTGAGCTAGAAGCAGGCGAATTTGACGAGCTAAAAACCGCCAAAGTCGACTGGTCAAAGCAACTTTTAGTCAGCACAAAAGCGCTTGATGCCAGCACGCTCACGCTAGAGATAAACCCCGGTCTTAAAAACCAAACCATCGAGCCCGAGCTCATAGACGAGACAGCAAACGCCCCGCAAGCAAACGAACAAAACGCACAAAATTTACAAAATTCAAATTTGTTTAACGAAGAGCGCTCTTTGCTTGCTGAGCCTTCCGCCACGAATCGCTACTTTTGGGCTGCATTAACGCTTTCAAAAATCTCTCGCTCGTGGTTTTGGCGCCCAAAAAATTAAGGTAGATGACATAGTTTGCCAGCACCTTTTTTGCATAAGTCCTACTCTCTTCGTAAGGCACGAGCTCCATAGACAAAAAAGGCTCAAAGCGTGTCAGCCGTCCGCCAAAAGCACTTGGCGAAAAGAGGTCGCCCGAGAGAAGCATGCGTTTTGTAAAGCCGATTCCGCCGTTGTAAGCGTAGGCGATGAGCACGGGGTTAAAGAGAAATTTTTCCAAATAGTCCAAATGTGCATTTGCAAATTTAAGCGAAATTTCAGGTTTTGTTACGTCATCTTCGTCAAAATCTTTTAGCCCTAGCTGTTTTCCCATGTCCCTAGACAAAAACGGCATAAACTGCATGGCGCCTAGTGCGTATGAGGGCGAAACCGCGCCAGTTGCAAAGCGACTCTCTTGACGCATAAGCGCATATATGAGCGCCTTTCGCTCAACATTTTTGCCATTAAGTAGCTCAATGTAAGGCGTGGAAAAGTAAAATTTGCCTCCGCCCAAACGCTCCGCAAAGTAGCTATATTCGCCGATGGTTTCACGCGTGTCAAAGCGTGCTAGAATCGCCCTTTTGCCCTCCACGTCCGCCCGTGAAAAAGCCGCTTGTGCGCGCACTAAACTAAACGGGTCGCCCACCACAAAGCCATCATTTTTTTTCTTTTTTGTGCTCGTAAAATGCACAATGTTAAATTTGCGTTTGTCGCCCAACTTTTCACGTGCGTAGATGGCGTAGATGTTTGGGTTTTCACTCTTTGCGACTGCTTTTAGGTCATCTCTTTTGCCGCTTGTTAAGTAAGCCCAAAACAAAGCGTTGTCCCGCTCAAAAACGCTTGACGACTTTGCGGCGTGTCTGAAAAATTTGTTCGCAACGGCGCGTTTTTCCTTTGTAACTGCCAAAACGCCGAGCCAAAAAGCGCTTTTTGTCGAAAAACGAGAAGGCTCAAAGGTCAAAAAGCGTTCAGCAAATTTGCGTCTCTCTTTTGCCACCATCAGAGTGTTTAAAAAAGAGTCAAACCGCGCATCTTTTACCAGCTTAAAAGCGAAGCTAGAAGGTAGCGAAAAGCCTAAAAATTCCTCGTCATTTGGCAGGTTTTTTGCGTAACGAAAGTAGCCGTCTGTGTTTGCCGTCTTTACAAAATACGCCGCAGGATTTTTCTCTCTTACGCCTATGATGAAGCGGTAGAGATTCTCATCATAACGAAACGACTCTTTTAGCTTTGCCGCACTCTCAAACGAAAGCGCTCGTATGTTTTTGGCGGTCAAATTCATCTTTTGGCACTCGTGGTCCATCGTGGCAAATTCCACGCCACAAATATCTTCAAGCGTTGTTTTACTCAGCTTTTCGTATTTTTTTTTGATATTACCCGAGAAATTTGTAATGTGCCAGCGAAGTTTTTGTAGCTCATCTTCTGTGGCGTTTGAAAGGTAACGGCTGATGTAGTAGTCCTTTGCGTAGCTGTGTGGAAGTGCTTTTAGCTCGTCAAATGTGTAGCTTTTGGCACTTGCGTTTGTTACAAAAAACAAAAAAACAGCGGTGATGGTGGCGAGAGCGGTGGCAAATTTAGAATCAAAAACGCGCCTCATATGAGCGACCTCACTATACTATCTAAAACACGAAGCACAACATAAGCTATCAAAAAAGAAAAATCAAACATGCCGATGCTGGTCGGAACGCCTATTTTTCCAAAACAAAAACGCACAAAAGCGTAGGCTGGCTCAGCGAGTCTGTCGGCAGTGTAGAGGATGCGTAGAACGGTTTCGTTTGTAACGATGTGGCGAATCCAGCTGGCAAACATGGAGATGATGAGTATCCAAATGTAGATACTTATGACCATGTGAATGACGTAAAAAAGCAGCGAAAGCGGGTGGTGCATTTACTCTCCTTGTGTTAAATTTATGTTTTTTGATAAATTTGGTTTTGCTGGTTTGTAGCGGTAAAATTTACTACCAAAGAATTTATCAAAGAATCTTTTCATTTTACCAAAAAGAGTTTAACAGAAAGTTAGCAAGAGAAATTTTGTGTGAAACGCTAGTTACAAATGTGCATTAAATAGTGCTAAATTTGCAAATGTCAAGAGCAGTCAAACAAAACACCGTAATTCGCAAGGGTTACGTAAGGGAGAATCCCCCGCCTTTTTATAAGGTAGAATCTACAAACGAAGTTCCTGTAAAACAAGCGAAGCGCTTTTTGCAAAACAAAAATGTTTCTTTAAATTCACGAAAAAGCAAATTTAAAGATTCTACTCACCAAAATTTCAGGGAATCTTCACTTCGCTACCGCTCGCTCAAAATGACGGCGTTTGTTTTTAAAGAAACATCGCCTAACGCCGACAAATTTACTTTTTCGCCTTTTCCATGCCGATGAGCTCCATAGCTTTCTCTTTTGAGATGTTTAGGGTTTTCATGAGGTTTTGAAGTGCTTGTTGCATGCCTTGTTGCATGCCTTGGTGCATGCCTTGTTGCATGCCTTGTTGCATGCCTTGTTGCATGCCTTGCTGCATGCCTT
>DCIZ01000033.1:2758-9430 GCA_002317305.1 Campylobacter sp. UBA1713 | reverse complement strand
TATGAGAAGTATAAGGCGGAGTTAAGAGCGCAAGACGCGGCTAGTGTGGCGACAAAAACGCCAACATTGACAATAGTAACCGCCACAAGCAAATTTGAGAACGTGCTAAAAGGCACAGAAATTTCGTTTGACAAAGTGTTGCACAGTGGCACAAATAGTGGTAATTTTTTTGAAGGTGCGAAATATACCGACAAAGTTTTAAGCCAAATGAGAAATGGCGATATGCACGGTTTTCCAGAAAGCGTTGAAGGATATGCTTTGAAATATGGTCAAACTAGCACTAGGATTGGTGGCGATGGCAAGACGTATGAGTGGCTTGAGTTAAAAGGAAAATATAAAGGGAAAAGCGGAACTTTTGAATTTATTAAAGACCCAAAAAGTGGCGAGATAAATCATAGATTTTTTAATCCAAGAAATCAATAAGGACTTTTATGCAAAGATATTTTGATTTTTTAAAATACAATGGACACAATGTGGCAGAATATCTAGAAAGCAAAGAACTAGCTTTGTCGTATACTAAAACAAAAGAGGCGCTTGAGATACTAAATAATATACATTGTGTGGTATTAGGTGGCGATGTGTTTGTGCGAGACAACACAGGCGAGCTTGATTACGCAATGAACGTTTTGGGGCAAGAATATCACTGTTTTAACTGGTTTTTTGATGGTTTTGATGCACTTCAAAGCTACAAAAAAGCTTTGGAAGCAGTTGAAATAGCAGTAAGCGCCGTGTCTAAAAACTACAGTATTGATGTATTTTTTGTTTTAACGATAAGATAAAGTAGCGCAGCTGACGTTACGATGGGCTTCATAGGTGGAACGGCACAAGGCATAGAAAACGGCTTTAAAGGTTTAGGAAACATCATACTCCACCCGCTAGACACCGCCAAAGCAGTAGGTAACGCAGTAGCTCATCCATTAGACACGGCAAACGCTATCGCAAACACAGCAAGCGATGGCTACTATAAAAACAGCCTTGACCAGATGTGGGAGATTCTCTTGGTGCGACTTTGAGAATCTCTGAAACAACAAGCGAAGCACTAACTGGCGCAGCAGTTACAGCAGGCGTGGGCGTAGTAGCTAGCACAGCGGTCAAGGGCGTAGTTGTCGCCACAAAGACGGCAAACAAATTTGACGATGCGGCGAGTGTGGCAAACAAAGCTGACAAATTTGACAACGCAGCAGGTGCGGGTAACGTAGCAAAAACGGCTGGTAAAACGGACAGCGTAGCAAGCTTTGACAACATAGCAAAAACGGCAATGACAGGCGATGTGGCTCGTATGGGTGGTTCGGTTGGCACTGCAACAGACGTAAACACGGTAAGAGTCGGTAGGTGGATGTCGCAAGCAGAGTATGAAAAGATGATTCGAACTGGAAAGGTGCAAATGTCATCAGATAACAAAGCTTATGTTGCAAATCCTGCAAATATTGATGCCTTTGGCGCACAGGCTTTGCCTGGTTCGATATACGTTGAATTTGACGTTACTGGTGGAGTTATTACACAAGGTGGTGTTGCTGGATGGGGAATTATCAACGGTCCCGGCTCTTTGATCGATAGACTAAATGCGAAAAAAGGACTACCTAGAATCCTAGATATGCCAGATGCAACAAATATTCAAATCAAAGGTAACAAATGAGCAGTTATACATATGAAGAGATTCGGGAGGTTGTTTGTAAATGGTGCAAAGAGTTGGAGAATGATAATCGATTTGTTATGAAAGTTGTAACAGATAGTATTGATGCGTTTATTGTGAATTTTGATTTTGAGTGTTGTGTTGCACAACTTTGTGTCAATGTTCCTGATTTTGCACCGTACAGGTTTGTCTGCTTTGAGGCATGTAGAACAGATGATGATAGGATGTATTTTTTTTATGATGATATTACAATGAAAAAAGATGATGTAATTCGTTTTTTAAACGAATCTGTGGAATTTTGCGTTAAACGTGGTGATTCAAGAGTGTAAAATGAACAGATAGGTCAGCACTAGCGTTAAGCTTTACGACACAAATCGAAACGATAATGGCAACAAGGCGACAAAAACATCAACAGTGCCAACACTAACACTAACGCCAGCTAGCATTACGCCAAAAACACCAGCACCAACGCTAACGCCAAAAACACCAGTCGTAAGCGACTTTGAGGTAGCACTAAAAAGCAAGGCAGGGACGTTTGATGAGGCGTTTGGCGGGAGTAGCGTTGCTGGCTTGACTGGCAATACTGCTATAAACAGCGCAAACTCGGCGACTAGGGTTGATTTTTATGTAACACCAAGCGGAGTTTCGATACCAAATAATATGATTAAAACGCATAGTCAGTATTCTGTTCTAGAGATTGAAACAAAATCTGGCAAAGCGGTCCGTTCAAAAAATGTAGTAGATGAGTGGAATAAGTTTTTAGGAGATGAGCAGACAAATGTAGACCCATTTACTTGCTTGATATCAACTGATAGAATTTGGTCTTTAGATGGATCAAAAAGCATTCGCTTTGGTGGGCACGAAATGGATAGTTTAAGCACAAAAAATGCTCATTATCATCAAGAAATATGGCAAGATGGTTGTGTTAGAAACATATTGCAAAGGATACAAAAATGAAACTAGAAGTGATAGAATTTGACAAAAACGAAAGAATTTTAACTGGAAAGTGTGAAATTGGAGTTTTAAAGTGTGTTTTGCAGACAAAGCAAGATGTGAAAATAGGCGAGGTAGTTTTTTGCGAATTTAACATAAAGCCAGTTGATAGAAAGCAAATTTGTGTTACAAAATTTTTAAAAAGTAGTGTAAAAGTAGAGAATGACATTGTGGTTTTTTGTGGTTTTTGTGAAAGCGTGGACGATATTTATTATATTCGTTTTTCTGTAGATTGGTTAGAGATGCTTGATGTATTAAACGATGATAAAACAATAAAAGAAGGGGATTTTATTGAGATAAAAACATATATTAAAAATATACTTGCATATAAATACGATATGCCAAATAGATTCTAAAAGGAACATTTCTAAATAAGTAGCTTTTGGAGATGCCATTGTCAAAAACGGCTTGTGAGATGAGCGGTGGTTTTTTAAATTTTGGTTTTTTAGCTGGTTTGACCTAAAACCAAACTTTAACCCAACCTTAAATATGTTTTTGGTAGAATTTTGCCTGAAAATTTAAAACAAACACAAAAAAGGAGCATTAAGATGCAGCTAGTTTTAGACGTAAACGAAAAAATTTTAAACACGCTTAGTGTGCTTGAGATGCAGACAAAGCAAGGCAAAGACGAACTTTTGGGCGAATTTGTGGAGGCTTTTTTGCAAGATGTGAGAGATTTTGCAGATGCGACAGATTCGCTAGAAAAACACGGCGATGGCGACTCTCTTGACGTGAGCGAGATGGCGCAAATTTACGGAGTGAGTTTGTGAAAGCAGTTTTCAACAAAGGGGCACAAAAACTCGTCTTACGTAAAGCTTTGGAGGTGGAAAATTTACCCGACCCACGAAGTGTGGGCAGAGCGCTTGTGGGCGTGCTTGGGCGTTTTTGGCGTTACAGAGTGGGCGACTACCGCCTCATTTGCGACATTTGCGATGAGAAATGCATAGTTTTGTGCGTTAAGATAGCCCACAGAAAAGAGGCTTACAGGTAGCGAAAAACGAAAAACAAACGGCAGAAATGGCGTTTTAGCTTTGGTAAATTTAGATTCGTTTGGAAAACCAAAAACTAAAATTTGACTTTGGTAAATTCGGCGTTTTTAAATTTGGCTTTTGTAAATTTGCTGACAAATGTAAATTCGGCGTTTTTAAATTTGGCTTTGGTAAAGCTGGCTTTTCACCACCACAGACAAAGACCTAGAAACCCAAACCCAAACGGCAAATTTAGGAGCACTCACGGGGCTTGCCACCGCCACCACCGCCGAAAAGCAAAACCGCCAGCTTCACCAAGACGAAGTAGCATGGATAAACGAAAACACCGAAAAATTCGCACGCACTCTCTACGGATACAACAAAACGCTCACAGACGAGGAGCTAAAAGCGGCACAAAGCGTGCTAGCAAAAGCAGGATTTTCGCTTGTGGACAAAGCCGCAAACGACCGCTACACAAACGGCGAAGACACCCTAAACATAGAACTCGCCATAGACTTCATAGAGAGGCACGCACCAAAAACGTCCATCGTCCTAGAAGACGGCACAAAAGGCGAATTTAGCCAGCTATTTCGCCCGACAAAAGCCCAATACCTAGACAAGTTTTCAAACCTCAAAGGCTACTCACAAAACGAGGAGTTTTACAAACTTAACGGCATCGCTTCAAATTCGACAAAAGATTATGACGCAAAAGCGGTGATGGCGGTCGTTGAAAACGCTTTTGACGAAAAAGTAGAATCCGCCAAAAACGCCACGAAAAACCTAGCAAACGCGCTCAAAAACGAAACATTTGGCACGTTAAAACTGCTTTTTAATTCTGCAAAAGAGAATTTGAAAACGTCAGTGGATGAATTTGTAGATGACCCATTTGGCTCTTTGGCATCTCCTTGGACTAAAGCGTTTGAAGCTGGCGGCGAGATAAAAACGGTTTATGAAAAAAGCCGTCTCGAAAAAGAAGTTTACGGCGAGGATGCAAAGGCAGATGTGCTTTTTGGTGAAATGCTTGTAAAAGTCGGTAGCGCAGTTGCTGAAACGACAGAAGTTTTAACAGCAGGCAGTGGCGGAGTGGCAAAAAAGACGCTTTTAAAAACAGTAGATGAGTTGCCCGACCTCTCAACTGGTGCTGACGATGTAACCAAAGCTAGCACTAAAACAGCACAAAACGAAGCGATAAAAAGCAGAGTTTTTGATAACATCGCTGAAAGCAAAAACACTAGAGAGAGTTCGAATTTTAAACAATACGCAGCGAAAGAAAACGCACTTTTAGACACCACAGGCAAAGATAGTGCGAAAAACGTAGCGAGTTATGAGAGGTATAAGGCGGAGTTAAGAGCGCAAGATGCGGTGGCTAGAAAGGCAGAAGCCGAAGCGAAACAAAAGGCTACAAAAGAGGCGAAAAAGGATGTTGAAGCTGAAAATTTATCAAGAGTTGTAAATTTGCCAAAATACGCACAAGATCAATATCTAAAATATATTCAGAGTTCTTGGAGCGGAAAAATCGCAGGACAGTCAGATAAAGCAAGTGCTGGAAAAACATATTTAAACATTGACGGAAAGTTACCATCTGTTGACAGCAATGGCAAAAAGATAACTTACACCGAATTTGACGTTGAAGTTCCAAATTCGTCAAATCGTGGTGTAGAGAGGTTTGTTGTAGGTAGCGATGGCTCTCATTGGTATACAGATAGCCATTATGGACAGTCAAAAAGTATAAACAATTTGCCTGATTTTATTAAAATAAAATAAAGGAAAAATATGACAAGACTAGATATGAGTTTGGGTTCGGTGTCAGGAGTTAGGTGGAAAAACAGAAGAAAAAGATTGCCAGAATTTGACAAATTTGGCAATGCGATCGAGTATTTTGAATTTGACGCAAGTGAGAAAAACTACTTCAAAAAACGTGGTAACGCTCGGTTTGTTAGAGGTAGCGATGGGTCGGTTTGGTTTACAGATAGCCACTATGGACAGGTGTTCAGTGAGAGTGGTTTTGCAGATTTTGTAAAGGTGGAAGATGTGTGAAAATGAGAACAAATTTGTAAAAATAGTAGACAAAAACGAAATAAAATTTATCTCGCCGAAAGATATTGAAAGCGTAGAAATGGCGTTTAAGGATAGAGATGATTTTTTATTTTGTGATATTTTTGGTGCAAAAATTCAAAGCGAACGCGACTTTTGCCTTGCTATGATCGATGCGTTTTGTGTGCCATATGTTTATGATGAACACGAGTTGTTTTATGAGTGGTTTTACGACTTTGTGATTGAGCTTTCGTGGTTAAAAGTAAAAGTTGGAGTTGCATTGCTTGTGCGTGAATTTGACCATATGTTGACTTGCGATTCGCTTGTTAAATCGTGGTTTTTGGAGGATATGAGAGATAGTATTTTGCCTTGGTGGAGGCTCGATGTTGTGTGGCATCTTGGCGGTGGTTTTCCGAGAAATTTTAAGGTTTTTTGCGTTGTAGATGACGTAAATTTGTGGCAAGATGGACATGATAAATTTGACGCTTTAATAGACGAAAACGAAAATATTTCTAATGTTGATGGCGAAAATCTTTGTCAAAATATGGGTGGTTTTTGCGGTGAAAATAGTAGTGGCTACAAGCTAATTGCAGGCTCGGACGGCTCTGTTTGGATGCATGCTAGCCAGCTTGAACTTGCTTTAAACAAGAGCGATTCGCACATAAGAGGTTTTTACGATGACTTTGATGAAGCTAATATTGAGAAGTTTTGTTGTGATAAGTCGCAAGGTATACAACTTCTTTTTGGCACATCTCTCGGGCACGGTTTTGTCCTTTGTCCAGCGTGTAAAGCTAGCGCTGTGAAAGCAGAAAAAACACAGGCGGTTTTAGTTTGCGATGACGCAACGTGTCAAGCCAAATTTAACAACCCTTTACGGCAGCTTTTTCGCTAGTTTTGTTAGCGTTTTTTGGGCAGGCAAGCAAACGAAAGCAACCAACCAGCAAAACGATGCAACACGCAAAACAAACCGAGCAAACTCACGCTAAATTTACCCAGCCTTAACCCAAATTTAGCTAAACTTGCAGGCTTTACCACAAACCAAAG
>DCIZ01000033.1:0-2591 GCA_002317305.1 Campylobacter sp. UBA1713 | reverse complement strand
CAGCTTCACCAAGACGAAGTAGCGTTTGGAAAGTCGCTTGCAGAAAAATACGCCAAACTTCACAACATCACAACGGACGAAGCACGTCAAGAGCTAGAAGTAGCTTCGATTCTAGCAAATGACAAATTTAGCGGGCAGACACACAGACGAGGGAGCGAGGTTTTTGCGGCTTTTTACACTTTGGACGAGGTGCGTTTTGGTAGGGCGATGGCGTTTTTGATGGATGAGTCAGAGGGCATGTTTTTTACAAACCGTTATGACGGGACTCAAAAACAGCGGTTTTTTACCTCTACACAGGAGCAGTTTGACGACCCGCTTCACGACCCAAACAAAGAGTATTTCGGCAGTGCTGGAATGGTAGTAGACAGCTATGAGCTGGCTGGCACGATTACGCTAGGCTTGCTTGCAAGCGGGCTTGGGATAGGTGCTAACTCGCTAAAAGTAGCAGGAGGCGGGCTCTCTTTGGCGGCGTTTGGCTATGGCGGTGAGTATTATTTTAGACAAAGTGGAGACGAGACAAAGGCAGACATGGCTGGCGCTGTGGGGGATGTGGGGCTTGCTGTAGCAAGTTTAAGTGCTGGATATGGCGCCATAAGAAAATTTGGCAGTGCCATAAATTTAAAAGGCGTAGGAACAAAGGTTTCATTTTTTAGCGGACTAACTAGTGCTGGCACGGAAGCCTTTACACAAGTCGGAAAAAACGCTTTTGATGAGTATAAAGAGAAAGGTTTTGATATGCAAAATTATGATTTTGAGAAAATGTTGCATCTTGACTGGAGTGATGTCGCACTTGCTGGCGGTTTTGGTGCGTTGCTAACGCCTGGCGAAGTTGACATTTTGAAAGCGTTTAAAAATGGTATAAAAGGCGGACAAGACTACTACTTTTCAAATTTGACAAAAAAGAGTGAGATTAGCAAAGCAAAGCGAGAGATGCTAAACGGTTTTACTTTGGGGATAAAAAATTTCGCTGTATATAAATTTGCAGATTACATAAGCAGTTACGTTAGTGAAACTCTAAATAACATTCAGCGCATAAGAGAGGATGCTTATGGCAAGTAGTCATTTTTTGGAAAACAACGGCGTTTTACTAGACAGAATCATAGAGTTTTTTATGATATGCGACTACTCAAAGGCGGTTGGTTACGTTCTTTTGATTTCTTTTGTTTACAATATGTTTTGTTTTGACAAAGAGAAAAAAGACGAAGCTAACTGCAAATTTACTAAATGGCAGTTGTGTTGTAACGCTTTTTTCTATGCTTTTGCGTTTTGTGTTATAGTGTTTTCGTATTTTAAATTTGACAGAATCGTTTTTAGCATCGTCTCTTTTGCGCCAGTTGTGATGCTTTTGCTTTTGCTTAAATCGCGTAAAAAACCGAAAGTTAAGCAAGATATAACAAGCTACACAAACAAAAAACTAGACAGAAGGGTGCGAAAGGCACGAAATTTTTTATTTTTGCGGAGTCGGTCAAATTTGTTGAAAGAAAAAGAGAAAAACGAAACTGCAAAACGCATTGGTTGTGCCGGGTTGGCTTTGATTGTGCCAGTTTTGGTGCTTGTTTTGGCTGGACTAATGCTTATTTTTGGGACAAATTCTAGCCGTAGTAAAAGCTACAAAATGAGTCATAACACAAATCGTAGTAACACTAGTAAAAACAACGTGAGTAGCGCCAACATGAGTGTAAACGCTAACACAAACAGCGATAAAAGCACGAGTAAAAGCCACAAAAAAAGCAGCGGTTTTTGGCGGAAAAAGTAGGCGTGAGTGGTTGAATTTAGTGCCAATTTTAACCAAACCTTAACTAAAATTTAGCTAAACTACGCCAAAAAAAACAAAAGGAAAATTTATGTTACAGCTAAATTTAACACCAGAAGTAGAACGTTTAATAGCTACTGTTTCTACACAAAAACAAACAAGCGTTGAGGAATTTGTAGAAAACGCCGTGCATGAATATATCTGCGACTTAAAAGATGGGCTAGAAGCTGACGTGGCTTATTTGGATTTTCTCCTCTCTGACGGCGAGACGGTGAGTGCAAACGAAGCACGAAAAAGGCTAGGTTTGTGATGGAGTTTGTCTACACAAAAGCGGCGTTTAAGGAGCTAGAGGCACTGGAGCGTTCAGCCCAAAAATTAGTGGTGCAAAAGGTCGAGGAGATAGCAAATTTACCAAACCCGAGAAGTGCTGGCAAAGCACTAAAAGGCACGCTAAAAACCTACTGGCGTTACAGGGCTGGCGACTACCGCCTCATTTGCGACATTTGCGATGAGAAATGCATAGTTTTGTGCGTTAAGATCGCCCACAGAAAAGAGGCTTACAGGTAGCGAAAAACGAAAAACAAACGGCAGAAATGGCGTTTTAGCTTTGGTAAATTTAGATTCGTTTGGAAAACTGAAAACTAAAATTTGACTTTGGTAAATTCGGCGTTTTTAAATTTGGCTTTTGTAAATTTGCTGACAAATGTAAATTCGGTTTTTTAAATTTGGCTTTGGTAAAGCTGGCTTTTCACCACCACAGACAAAGACCTAGAAACCCAAACCCAAACGGCAAACGCTGCCGCACTCACGGGGCTTGCCACCGCCACCACCGCCGAAA
>DCIZ01000060.1 GCA_002317305.1 Campylobacter sp. UBA1713 | reverse complement strand
TCCTGAAAACAAGCGAAGCGCTCGCTGAAAGCGATGTTTCTTTAAAACAAGCGAAGCGTTTTTTGCGAAGCAAAAATGTTTCCTGTAAAACACCCCGAAAAATCAAGCCAAACTGGTTTTTAGAGATGCCCTTAGGAATTTTAAACACAAATATAGTAAAATTCACCTCGAAACAAATTTACACAAAAGGAAAAAGATGAGAAAAGAGCATGATTTTATCGGTGAGCTTGAAATTTCAAACGAGTGTTACTACGGCGTTCAGACGTTGAGAGCGGTGGAGAACTTTCGCATGAGCGGACGCGTGCTAAAAGACTACCCGTTTTTTGTAGAATCTTTTGCAAAGATAAAAAAAGCCGCCGCACTTGCCAACAAAGAGATAGGCGTTTTGGACCCGCAAAAAGCAGACGCGCTAGCCTACGCGTGTGATGAAATTTTGGCTGGTCGCTACGCCGAGCAGTTTGTAGTAGACATGGTTCAGGGTGGCGCGGGCACGAGCACAAACATGAACATAAACGAAGTCATCACAAACATTGCGCTTGAAAAGCTCGGGCACAAAAAGGGCGAATACGCATTTTTGCACCCAAACGACCACGCAAATTTAAGCCAAAGCACAAATGACACCTACCCGAGTGCCATAAAACTCTCCATGTTTTACAAACTTTGCAGCATCAAAAGCCAGATGCAAACGCTTGCTGCCGCGCTTCGCAAAAAGGCGAGCGAGCTAAAAGGCATCATAAAAATGGGACGAACAGAGCTTGAAGACGCCGTTCCGACTACGCTAGAAAACTCTTTTAACGCCTTTGCTAGCTACATAGAGAGCGACCTAGACAAATTTGACTTTGCGGCAAAAACCATGCGCGTTTTAAACATGGGCGCGACTGCCATCGGCACGGGCATAAATTCGCATCCTGACTACAAAGCTAGCTTTTTGCGACATTTAAGAGAGATCACGGGCGAGGAATTTGTGCTAGCAAAAGACCTTGTGGCGGCGACACAAGACACGGGCGATTTTGTTTTTGTGAGCGGCGTGATGAAAACTTTGGCGGTGAGAGTTTCAAAGATAGCAAATGACTTGCGTTTGATGAACTCAGGACCTCGCTGTGGGCTGGGCGAGATAAATTTGCCACAGATGCAGCCAGGAAGCTCCATCATGCCGGGCAAAGTAAATCCTGTCATCGCCGAAGTGGTTTGCGAAGCGTGTTACGAAGTTGTAGGTTGCGATGCGACTGTTACGCTTTGTGCGCAGCGTGGCGAATTTGAGCTAAATGCGGTAGAACCTGGCATAGCTTTTGCGCTTTTTAATGCGGCGGTTTTGCTAGAAAACGCACTGGTTACGTTGCGAGAAAAGGCTGTCGTGGGGCTAACGGCAAACAAAGAGGCGTGTTTAAAGGCGGTGCAAAATTCAGTAGGAATCGTTACGGCGTTTAATCCAGTCATAGGTTACGAAAAGAGTGCTAGCATCGCAAAAGAGGCGCTACAAAGCGGGCGGGCTGTGGGCGAGATTTGCCTTGAGCGAGGCTACCTAACAAAAGAGGAGATAGAGGAGATTCTAAAACCAGAAAATATGCTAAATCCACAGATGAAACGGAAAGTGTAGAAGCAGAAACGGCAAATTTAACACAAGGAGAAAAAGATGGAGATAGTTTTACAACTAATCGTGCTTTTTGGTGCGATTTTTTTAGGCGTTAGGCTTGGTGGCATGGGCATCGGTTACGCAGGCGGGCTCGGTGTGGTGGCACTTTCGCTGCTGCTTGGCATGAAGCCGGGCAACATTCCTTGGGACGTCATTCTCATTATCATGAGCGTAATAGCTGCCATCAGCGCACTCCAAAAAGCCGGCGGACTAGACTACCTCGTGCAGATAGCCGAAAAAATTTTGCGTAAAAACCCAAAGCAAATTTGCTACCTCGCACCTGCCGTTACCTACTTTTTGACCATTGTAGCCGGCACGGGACACACGGCGTTTTCCATGATTCCAGTCATCGTAGAAGTAGCAAAAGGGCAAAACATAAAGCCCAGCGCACCGCTTAGCATCGCCGTAGTCGCTTCGCAAATAGCCATCACCGCCAGCCCTGTAAGTGCTGCAGTGGTCTTTTTAAGTGGCGTTTTGGAGCCGCTTGGGTGCTCTTACCCGATGCTACTTGCCATCTGCCTTCCGACTACATTTGTCGGCTGTATGTTTACGGCGTTTTGCGTGTCAAAATTCGCGAATCTAAATTTGAGTAGCGACCCTGTTTACAAAGAACGCCTCGAAAAAGGACTGGTAAAAGCAGCGAGCGAAGTGTGTTACAAAGATGTTAGCAAGGAGGCGAAACGCTCGGTTGTCATCTTTTTTGTCGGGATTTTGGCGGTGGTTTGCTACGCGACTGCCATCTCAAAAAATGTCGGACTCATTAGCCCTGTCGTGCTCGGGCGAGACCACGCCATAGTCAGCTTTATGCTCACCATCGCCACGCTCATCACGATGACGTGTGGCGTAAAGACGGACGAGCTGGTAAATTCTAGCGTCTTTAAAAGCGGAATGGTTGCGTGCGTTTGCGTGCTGGGCGTGGCGTGGCTGGGCGATACGTTTGTGAGCGGGCACATAAGCGAGATAAAAGGCGTGGCGGCAAATTTGGTAGGGAGCTATCCGTTTTTGTTAGCGGTGGCTTTGTTTTTCGCTTCGATGCTTCTTTACAGTCAAGCAGCGACAGCAAAGGCACTCATTCCAGCGGTCATTTTGGCACTTGGCATTACGCCAGAAAACAACGGACAGCTTTACATCATCGTGGCATCTTTTGCGGCGGTTTCGGCGCTTTTTGTCTTGCCGACTTACCCTACGCTTTTGGGCGCTGTGCAGATGGATGACACGGGTAGCACGAGGATAGGCAAATTTATCTTTAACCATCCGTTTTTTGTGCCCGGCGTTTTAGCGATAGCCTCTAGCGTTGCGCTTGGGTTTTTGGTAGCGCCTTTGTTGCTGTGAGTGCGTATTGTGTTCGGAGCGCGGAATGCGGAGTGCGGAAGTTTGGTGAGCGGAGCGACTCAAAGGGGTCGCAGGGGCTTGCCCCCGCCCACCGTCCCTCGCATTTTCTTTGAGCGTTTAGTGAAAAGAAAAACGGCTGTGGGACAAATAAAAAGCGTTAGCTTTTTACATACGGAGTGCGGAGTGCGGATTCTGCGATTCTACAGAATCGTCAAACGAAGTTCCTGAAAACAAGCAAAACGCTTTTTGCAAAGCAAAAATG
>DCIZ01000082.1:20549-20675 GCA_002317305.1 Campylobacter sp. UBA1713 | reverse complement strand
CGCTCCCCTCAGAATGACGGCGTTGGTTCGGGCTTTTTTGACGTTTTAGGCTTTTTTTAATTTGTGCCAAATTTTCGTAAAATATTAAAAAACACAAACAGACCGCCGTCATTCTGAGCGGAGCGT
>DCIZ01000082.1:11681-20540 GCA_002317305.1 Campylobacter sp. UBA1713 | reverse complement strand
GAGCGTTAGCGAAGCGAAGAATCCCGCCTAGCGAGGGCGGAAAAAGTCAAATTCGCAAAAAAGCGAATTTCACAAATTCCGTTTTCCGTTTTCCGCATTCTGCTTTCCGCACGCACTCCGCACGCGTTTACATTTTTTTATTTTATAAGGCTTTTTATGTATTTTCGCATCACATTTTTACAAGATTTGAAAAAACGAGAACTCACGATAGAGGCAAAAGATGAAACAGAAGCAAAAAACGAAATTTTTGCCACTTTCACTGGAATTACCATCATAAAAACAGAAAAACAAAATTTCCCACCGCTAAATTTGCTTTTTGCAAATTTTTTAACTCCAAAAAACGCCGACCTTTTGCCAACTTTGCGTGAAATTTCTGTCATGCTAAACGCTGGCATCACTTTTAGTAGCGCACTGGACGAAACGCTGGCAAATTTACCAAAAACACACCTTAAAAAAGTCCAAACATTTTTACAAAAAGTAAAAACAAACATAGAAAAAGGAAAAAATCTAAGCACAAGTTTTGCAAAAGCGGGCGCTTCAGGCGAAGTTCTTTGTTTTTTGAGACTTGGCGAGGAGAGTGGGAATTTTGCAAAAAGCTTCGAAAGGCTTGTTGTTGTTTTAGAAGAAAATGAGCGAATCAAATCAAGATTCAAAAGTGCAATGCGATACCCCGCCATGCTTTTTTCTGCTATTTTTGTCGCATTTTTTGTCATTATGGAGTTTGTCGTGCCAAAATTTCGTGACATTTTTGTCAGTTTTGGCTCAAATTTGCCACTTCCTACACGCATTTTGCTAAAAACGCAGGAGTTTTTTAGTGAATTTGGTCTATTTGTCGCACTCTTTTTGGTCGCTTTTTTGTTGTTTTTGTCTCTTTTAGCACGCAAAAACGAAAAAGTTCGCCTCTTTTTTGACACCATTTTTGCTCAAATCTGGCTATTTAAAAAGCTAGTCATCTACTCAAATTTGAGTCGCTTTTTGCTCGTGCTTTCAGAGCTAGTAAGCAGCGGCGTTGTCATCACTCAAGCGCTTCTCATCTCGCGTCAAAGCGTGCAAAATTTGTGGCTACAAAAGCGACTTTTACACATAGAAAATGCCATCGAAAACGGCGAAAACCTAAAAGTTGCTTTTGAAAAAAGTGGCGTTTTTGAGCCTGTTTTTCTCGCACTTTTGGGCGCAGGAGGGCGAAGTGGCGCGATGGATTTTGTTTTTTGTAAAACCGCTGAACTCTACAAAACCAAATTTGACTTTTTTGTAGACAACATCGCTGCGCTTGTCGAACCGCTAATGCTTTTGTTGCTCGGGCTTTTTGTAGTCGTTTTAGGGCTTGGAATTTTCATGCCTATGTGGGATTTGAGTAGCGTTATTCGGTAAAAAAAAATTTTTGCACTACGCACTCCACACTCCGCATCCTGAACGCACTCCGTGTTAAAACACGTGGCTAGCTGTGGTAAAAGCCTCCGTCCCGCCCGTTTTCCGTTTTCTGAAAGGATAAAAATGAGTTTTGAAAATTATTTAAAAACAAGATTTGGCACAGATTTTCCACAAATTTGGAAAAGTTTTTTTACGCCAAAGTGCGTTGGTTTTTTTGCTTTTGAAGAGGTAGAAACCAAACTCGAAAAACTCGGCATAAATTTCGTGCGACTTTTTGACTTTGCTCTGCCTTTTTACATCGCACCAGCAGCAGAAAAAAGCACGCTCACCAGAAGTGAGCTTTTTGACAAAGGCGAAATTTACATTCAAAACGCCAGTTCGTTTTTGGCGGCAAATTTGCTTGGCGTAAAAGCGGGCGAAAGCGTGCTAGATATGTGCGCAAGTCCGGGCGGAAAGTCGGTCGTGCTCTCGCGTGCCACAAACGATTTGGCGGTCATGGAGGCGGACAGAGAGAGGTTTTTTGTGCTGAAATTTAACCTAAAAAAATACGTTTGCGCGGGCGTGCGTGCCTACCAAAAAGACGCCAGAAGTGTAGCCAGGACGTGCGTGGAGCGGTTTGACCGAATTTTGCTAGATGCGCCGTGTTCGGCATATTCGCATTTTGGTGAGGGTTTTGCGGAAAAAAACAAAAAAGAGATAAAAGCGACTGCAAAACTTCAAAAGCAACTTTTGCATGCAGCGCTTGTGGCTTTAAAGCCGGGCGGGACGCTTGTCTACTCGACTTGCACGTTTTTTGAAGAGGAGAACGAAGAGGTGGTGCAAAATGCGCTAAATTCGCAGTTTGACGTGAGTGTGGAGAGGCTGGAATTTTTTGACACTTTGGCAAATTTGAGTTTGCCCTTTGGCGCAGCTAGCGTGGAGGCGAAGTTTTTTCACTCGCCGTTTGGTGTGTTTATAGCGCCAAATGAGATTTTTGATGCGTTTTTTGTAACAAAACTGGTGAAACGCGGGTGAGTGCGTGCGGAATGCGAAAAACGGAATGCGGAAATTTGCGATTCTCGTGAATCGATAAATTAATGCCGTCATTCTGAGGGAGGCGAAGCCGACCGAAGAATCCCTGACTTTTGAGCGAGTAGAATCTTTAAATTCACAAAAAAGCAAATTTTGACGAATTTCGCTTTCTGCTTTCCGTATGTAAAAAGCTAACGCTTTTTATTTTGTCCAGCCGCCGTTTTTCTTTTCGATAAATCTCAAAGAAAAACGGCGGCTGGACAGGGCGGACGGGGGCTTTCGCCCCTGCATTCAGAAAACAGAAAGCGGAAAACAGAAAACGGAATTTTTGTAAATTCGCTTTTTTGTGAATTTTGAAGATTCTGCTCCGTCAAATTTCAGGGGATTCTTCGGTCGGCTTACGCCTCCATCAGAATGACGGCGTTGCACTAGCTTTTTTTTGCATTTGACAAAAATTTAGCAAATATTAAAAAAGCAACAACACAACAAGCGAAGTGCTCGCTGAAAGCTAGTTTTTTTAAAACCGAGCCAAACTAGTTTTTATAAGATTCTATTAAGTCAAAATTTATCTAAATTTGGTTACACTTATCGAAAAATTTAAACAAACGGAGATGATATGCAAACATACACTACACAAACACTAGACGAAAAAACGAGAGAGAGAGAGAGTTTCAGCTTCTAAAAACATCGGAAAATATAGAAAATATCGCGTGGCACAAAGAGGCATTTTCTTGCTTTCGGACTAAATTAAGCGACAAAAATTTCCCTTGCGTTTTTGGACTAAATGCTTTTAAAAGCAACCAAATTTTATTTTTATTTGTAGAAAGTAAAGAGAATTTGATAGACGGTTTTGTTGAATATACAAATTTTATTAAAAAAATATCGCAAAAAGAACGAATTTTAACGCCACTTGTGGTGTTTTTTAGACAACATTTTCAAACTCTAAAAGAAGAGCAAAATTTTGCTTGGAGTCAAATTCAGATATTGCATGACAATGACATTCAAGCATATCCAAAACACATTCCAACAAACCCAAACAGACATAACTGGACTTTTTGTTTTAACAAAATAGAGTTGTTTTTTAACGTAAGCACTCCGCATTATGAAATTTTGAAAAATAGAAATTTGGGAAGTTACATCACGTTTGTCGTAAATCCACGAGAAAATTTTGATTTTGTAGCATCTAACGAGACAAAACAAGGTAGAAAAATGAGAGAAATTATTCGAAAAAGAGTAAAAAACTACAACAGCGGCATTTTGCCAAACGAACTTGGCTTTTTTGGCGATGAAAGTAAATTTGAGTGGAAGCAGTATGTTTTAAACGAGCCAAACACTCAAGCGCCAAACAAATGCCCCTTAAAAATCAGGAGCGAAAAATGCTAGACTTAAATTTGCTTTTTGGTTTTGTTTTGGCAGTTGTGGCACTCATAGTTACGCCAGGTCCAGTTGTAGCTTTTGTGTTACGAAACGCAGCGAGTGGCGGGCTAAAAGCAGCGCTAAAAAGCATCTTTGGCACAAACGCCGCTTCACTTATTCTCATCGGCATAGCCTCGCTTGTTTTGCTAGGCATGTTTAGCGTTAGCCCAAATTTGCTAAACGTCATCGCCATTTTCGGAGCAGTTTTCATTATCTTTTTAGGCGTTAAAGGCTTAAAAAACACCATGCAAACCGCCAAAACTACACAAAACAAAACAAACGCACAAATTCACTCTCACCAAAAAAGCCACTTTCTCAGCGGGCTGCTACTAGGGCTTTCAAACCCAAAAGATATTCTCTTTTTTACCAGCTTTTTTCCGCAGTTTGTCGCCGTTACGCCCAGTGTGCATCTTAGCCTCGCTTTTCTAACGCTTGTTTGGATAGCACTAGACTTTGCTTTGCTTTTTGGCTATGCACTCTTTTGTCAAACCGCCGTTTTTGGACGCCACAAACGCCTCATCTGCCTACTCTCCGATGCCGTGCTTTTACTAGTAGGCGTAGTCGCTCTCTTTTACGGCGTGATGAAATTTGTTTAAAAACATTAGGTCGCCTATAAAAAACATTTAATTGGTGAATTTATCCCTTGCCATGCAGGGGATTCTTCGGGCGGGCTAACGCCCACCCTCAGAATGACGGCGGAAAGCGGAAAACGGAAAACGGAAAGCGGAAAACGGAATGCGGAAAACAGAATTTTTATAAATTTGCTTTTTTCGCGAATTTAAAGAAATATTTTTGCTTTGCAAAAAGCGCTTCGCTTGTTTTGTTTGTCGATTCTAGTGAATTGCAGAATCCGCATTCCAAATTCCGCAATCCGCAATCCGAACACACTCCGCATTCGGAACTTACAAAATATACTTCGCTAAGTCCCTATCTTGTGCCACGTTTTCTAGCTTTTGGCGAACCATCTCTGCTGTTACCACATATTCACGTCCTGCAAACTCCTCCGCAGCAAAGCTAACATCCTCGAGGACTTTTTCTAAAACCGTGTGAAGTCGCCTAGCGCCTATGTCCTCGACCGTCTCATTTGCCTGTGCTGTCAGCCTAGCTAGCTCGCTTACTGCATCGTCTTCCCAAACCAGTCGCACATTTTCAGTGCCAAGCAAAAGCTCATACTGCCTTAAAAGCGAATTTTTTGGTTTTGTGAGAATCTCAAAAAGCCTCTTTTCGTCCAGCGGGTCGAGGCTAACACGCAAAGGAAAACGCCCTTGAAGTTCAGGGATAAGGTCGCTCGGTTTGCTCACGTGAAAAGCGCCAGCTGCTATAAACAAGATGTGGTCGGTTTTGACTTGCCCTATCTTTGTCTTTACCGTGCAACCCTCGACGATGGGCAGCAAGTCCCGCTGAACGCCGTTTTTGCTCGGCTCGCTCCCTTTGTCGCCAGAGAGTGCGACCACTTTGTCTATCTCGTCTATAAAGATGATGCCTTCGTTTTCTGTGCGCATGAGCGCTTCTGATTTTATCTCACCATCGTCTAAAAGCGTGCTGACGGCTTCGTTTTCTAGGACTTTTCGCGCATCTTTTACCTTAAATTTCTTTTTGACTTTTTTGCCTGCGCTTATGATGATGTTTGCTAAATTTTCACGCATCTCGTCTAGTTCTGGCGAAAGGTCTAGCTCGCTTTCACTGCGTGCTTCGCTCACCTCTAGCTCCACTGTGGCGTTGTCAAGTGCGCCGTTTTTTAGCTTTTCACGCATCTTTTCGCGACTTGCTTCTAGTGCGGCAAGCTTCTCTTCGCTAGCACCAGCAGGCAAATTTGGGACGAGAATTTCCAAAAGCTTCTCCTCTACAAACTCCTCGATGCGTGTTTGGTTTTGCTCTTGGGCTTCTTTTTTTACCATCGCAAGTGCCGTTCTAGCTAGGTCTCTTACCATCGACTCGACATCTCTACCGACGTAGCCCACTTCTGTATATTTGCTAGCTTCCACCTTTACAAAAGGTAGTCCGAAAAGCTTTGAAAGACGTCTAGCTATCTCTGTTTTGCCGACACCAGTCGAGCCTATCATGAGAATGTTTTTTGGGGTTATGTCCTCCCTTTGGCTCTCTGTTAGCTTTAAGCGGCGGTAGCGGTTACGAAGTGCTACGGCGATGACTTTTTTTGCATCGTTTTGCCCTATGACGTATTCGTCTAGCAGTTTTACTATCTCTTTGGGTTGTAGTTCCATTTTTTTCCTTTTTTTAAATTTTTAAACAAATTCTCTCTCCAAAGCCACCACGTCCTCGAAAGTTTCGCGGCGTCTTATTAGCCTCGTTTTGCCATCTTCTACTGCCACCTCCGCCGCTCGCCCGCGTGTGTTGTAGTTGCTAGACATGGCAAAGCCGTAAGCTCCCGCGCTTTTTACCACGAGTAGATCGCCGCTTTTTAAATTTGGTAAAGCGACATCTTTTGCCAAAAAGTCGCCACTTTCGCAGATGGGACCGACCACGTCGCACACGCTTGTTTCGCCATCTTTTTCCACGGCGACCACTTCGTGAAACGCTTCGTAGAGGCTAGGGCGAATGAGATCGTTCATGGCGCCATCTGTGATGACGAATCTTTTCGTGCCGTTTTGTTTTTCGCCCACCACGCTTACTAGCAGCTCGCCTGCATTTGCCACGACAAAACGCCCCGGCTCACAAACGACCGTTACATCTTGACCGCTTAAAGTAGCCAGCACGCCTTGTGCGTAGTCGTAAAGCGATGGCTCATTTTCGCTTTTTTCATAACGCACACCAACGCCGCCGCCTATGTCAAAAAACTTTATGTCTACATCTAGCGCTTTTAACTCGCGTAAAAGTTTTGCCACTATGCTAGCAGCTTCTACAACTGGGCTTGTGTCTAGTAGCTGTGAGCCTATGTGAAAGTGGATGCCGACAGGCTCTAAAAATTCGCTTTTTTTGGCAAAAATGTAGATGCGTTTTGCCTCGTCTATGCTAACGCCAAATTTGTTTTTGGCAAGTCCAGTTGAGATGTATGGGTGAGTTTTTGCGTCTACGTTTGGATTCACACGGACGCTGATGCGCGCTTTTGTGCCGAGTGCTTTGGCGATGGCTTCTGTGCGCTCAACTTCGCCAAAACTCTCCACGTTTAGAAACAAGATGCCCTTTTCGATGGCTTCTTTTATCTCTGCATCTGTTTTGCCAACGCCGCTAAATATGACGTGGTAAGGGTTTGCGCCAGCTAGTAGTGCGCGTCTTACTTCGCCTATGCTAACGCAGTCAAAGCCAGCACCTAGCGAGGCAAGTAGCTTTAAAACGCTTAAATTTGAATTTGCTTTGACCGCGTAACAGATGAGCGATTTGCGTGCGCTAAATTCGCTTTTTAGTGCGTTGTAACGGCTTTTGATGGCGTCAAAGTCGTAGATGTAAAGCGGCGTTTGAAATTCGTTTGCCATTTGTTTATAGTTCATGTTTTTCCTTTTTTTTAAATTTATAAATTTATCTATTTTTCATCGCACTTTTCACCGCCAAAAATGCCAAAAGCACGATGGGTGCGATGATTCCTAGCTCTGGTGCTATGAGCCTGTTTTCTACAAAAGTGATGAGCAAATATAGCAAGCCCCACGTCAGTAGCGTAACAAGCACGAGAATGAAACTAAGCAAAGCGAGGTTAAAAAATCGTGCTGTGAGTGGCAGACGATAATACAAAATGATCATCAAAAACGGCGCAAAAAACGGAAAACAAATAGTCGTGTAAATAGCAGCATACATAGGTCTTTTGTCTAAATTCGAATTTTTGGCAGTTTTTAGCGCCTCTACGGCGTCTCTTATGTTGTAAGCTTGCGAGGCTTGTGCCATGTTTTCTAGCGTTTTTGGCTTAAAGCCGTGCAAAAATACGCGGTTTCTCCCGCTACTAGCGACAAAACCAGCACCGTCAAGTGCTAGCGTGTCGTTTAGCGTTTTTGTGTAAGTGCGTTGCATCTGCCACTCTTTGTTGCCAAATTTTGCCTGTGGCGAGAGGAGTTGGCTTTTTAGTTTGCCGTTTTCAAACTCAAAAATTCGAATTTGAGTTGCTATTTGGTTTTTTATGTCCAGTCGCCCTATAAATATGAGTTTGTTGCTCTCTTTTAAAAAGACCGACTTTACCACTTTGCCGCCTTTGTTTATGTTTTTTTGGAAGTAGCGTGCGTAGGAAAAGTCGGTGAAATTTAGCCCGATGTAAACAAGCGTAATGACGACAGAGATGAGAAAAGCGGGCAAAACGATGCCAAATTTTGACGCGCCGAGTGCAAAAAAGCTGACAAATTCGTTTGCACGCACAAGCCCTACAAAAGACATGATAAACGCAAACATAACGCTAAGTGGCAAGATGTAGTTTATGGCGTTTAGTGCCGTTAGGCTTATGTAGTATAGTTGTAGTTTAAATTCGCTCGGAATGTGTTTGTAGCCCATGAGCGTGTCGATGCCCACGTAGAAAAGCTCCAACGCAAGAAATATGATGATGAAATATTTTATATATACCCAACTTAGATAACGCCATCTCATTTTGTTTAACCCTTTTTGTCCTTTCAAAAGCTGGGGATTCTACCAAAATAAGCTTAAGGGCACCTCTAAAAACTACTTAAAGAAAAATCTGTGGCTCACTTTCGAGTCTGTTTTTGCGCTTTTTTGCCTTAAAACTCGTCAAATACGTCAAGTATTCTCCTTGTTTGAAAACAAAAATTCGCTAAAAACATTTCTCGAAATTGAGCCAAACTATTTTTTAGAGATGCCCTTAAAAATCAAAATTTAAGCAAAAATTGGCTATTTTTAGTTTTTGTAGGAGTATGGTGAGCGAGCAGAATTGTCAAATTTACTTAAAAGCGAATTTTCACAAATTCAGTTTTTCTGTTTTCCGCATTCTGCACTCAAAAACGGGGTCGCAGGGGCAGTGCCCCCGTCCCCCCAGCCTCCGCCCAAACTCTCTTTGAGCTTTTAGCGAAAAGAGAGTTTGGGCGGAGGCAAAATAAAAAGCAAATTTAAATAAGGGCATCTCTAAAAACCAGTTTAGCTTGATTTTGCGGAGTGTTTTTAGGAGATTTTTTT
>DCIZ01000082.1:5103-11653 GCA_002317305.1 Campylobacter sp. UBA1713 | reverse complement strand
CTGTCGTATTTGACGAATTTTAAGGTAAAAATATATAAAAACAAACGCAAAAGCAAGCTACCAAATTTACTTAAATGGTTTTTTAGAGGTGCCCATAAGGAGCAAAATATGAGATATGCATTTATTTTTGGCGGACAAGGTAGCCAGTGTGTAGGCATGGGGCGTGAGTTTTTTGAAAATTCGCTGGCAGCGCGTGAGGTTTTTTTGGAGGCATGCGAGGCGGTAAAGAGCGACTTAAAGGCGGTGATGTTTGAGCCAAATGAGCTTTTGGGGCGAAGCGACTTTACACAAAGTGCCGTTTTGTTAAACGCGTTTATGGCTTTGAGTGCGCTTAAAGAGAGGGCGGAGGTAGAAAGCGTGGTAAATTTCGGGCATAGTCTGGGCGAATTTGGTGCGCTTGGTGCGAGTGGGGCTTTTTCGTTTTCAGAGGGCGTGGCGCTGGTAAAGCGGCGTGGCGAGCTGATGATGAAAGCGTGCGAGGGCGGCAAAGCGGGCATGATGGTGGTTTTGGGGCTTGCTGATTCTGTCGTGGAGGGCGTGTGCGAAAAGTCGCGAAATGGCGGCGGGCAAATTTGGGCGGCGAACTACAACTGCGATGGGCAGATAGTCGTGGCGGGCTTGCGTGCGGACTTAGCGGCGGTGGAGGGCGAGTTTAAGGCATCAGGCGCAAAGCGTGCGATGCTTTTGGACATGAGCGTGGCTAGCCACTGCCCGCTACTTCACAGCGTGGGCGAGCCTTTGGGCGTAGAGCTAGGGCGCGTTTTGCGTGATGAGTTTTTGCCTGTTGTCTCAAACGTAACGGCGCGTGCTTACACGACAAAAGGCGAGGCGTTGAGGCTGCTGGGCGAGCAACTGGTAAAGCCTGTTTTGTTTAAGCAGAGCGTGGCGGGCGTGGCAGGCGATGTGGATGTGTTTGTTGAATTTGGCAGTAGCGTTTTAAAGGGAATTTTGAAAAAGATCACCGACAAGCCGGTTTACAGCATCACAAACATGGCGAGTTTGGAGGAGTTTGTAAAGACGTTGGCGTAAATTTGAGTGCGTTCAGAATGCAGATTACGGAATGCGGAATGCGGAATTTGCGAGCGGAGCGATTCAAGGGGTCGCAGGGGCGAAGCCCCGTCCCCCAGCCTTGAAAAAAAGTTTTGGCGAAGGCTACAAAAAATCGTTAGTTTTTTACATACGGAGTGCGGAGTGGCAGAATTTTTGGTTAATGGAGTAAAATGATGAAAAAACTATATATTTTCGCTGGTGTAAACGGCGCTGGAAAGTCTACTTTTTACGTAAACAGACTAGAGACGCAAAACTTTGACAGCATAAACTACGGAGCGAGGGTAAATTCAGATGAACTGGTTAGAGATTTGGGCGACTGGAAGAGCCAAAAAGACCAAAACAGAGCGGCGAGGCTGGCACTGAGGCTACGCAAAATTTACCTAGAAAAAGGGACTACATTTAACGTTGAGACTACGCTTTGTGGACACTCCATAGTGAGCTTTATACAAAAAGCCAGCGAGTGCGGATATGAAGTAACACTCTTTTACGTGGGGCTTAAAAGCGTGGAACTCTCAAAACAACGAGTGGCGATTCGAGTAGCCAAAAACGGACACGCCATAGACGAGGCGACTTTGGAGCGAAGATTTAGCCAAAGCTTTGAGAATTTAGCAAAAGTTTTGCCGTTTTGTGAGCATGTTTACTTTTACGACAATAGCGAGATGATAATCGAGACAGAGAGGCAAAATTTCTCAAATTTGAAATTTGTTGCTGAAATTCACAGGGGCGTGCTGACAATGCACACAGACGAGGAGATTCTGTGGTTTAAAAATGTTCTTTCAAATCTGGCAAGAGCAAATTTGTCAAAATGCGATAAAAGTGGTGCGAAGCCGTGCCTGGCGAGGGCGTGAAAAAGCCAAATTCACAAAAAAGCAAATTTTACCTTTTACGCCATCAAATTTTCAGGGGATTCTTCGGGCTAAAGCCTCAGAATGACGGCGGTAACGGAAAACGGAAAGCAGAGAGCAGAAAACGGAATTTTGCAAATTCGCTTTTCGTGAATTTTAAGATTCTACTCGCTCACAAAAAGCAAATTTTCACAAATTCCGTTTTCTGAACGCACTCCGCACTCTGTTTTCCAAAATCACTTAAACACCTGCGCACAAAACGTGTGAAAAACCGCGCCGTTTTCCTGCCATGCGTTTGCACTTAGCCCCGCTTTTAGCGAAAGCTGCGTGAGTGTAGTCTCTAAATTCCAGCCGTTTTCTGGTGCTACTTGTGGCAAAAAAACAGCACTTCTGCCGCCAAATTCGAGTATGATGCCATCTCGCCCCAAAACCACTTCGCCATAACCAGAAACTCGTTTTGGCGGTGTCAAAACCGAAACGTCAAAACTCAAAAACTCCACTTCGTCAGGCGTAACAGGCGTAAAGCGTTGGTCGTTTAGTGCCGAATTTACCGCACGCTCCGCCACTACACGAACAAGCGGACGGCTAGGCAGAATCTCGCCTATGCAGCCACGAAGGTGTCCGTTTTTGTTTATGGTTACAAACGCGCCTCTGTGTTGCAAAAGCTCGTTTAACACACTCTCGCTTGCGTCCCACTCGCCAGCATATGCTTCGCCCAAAACGGCGACTTTTAGGCTGTGGCGCGCTAGCTCCACAAGTGCTTTGCCAGCCTCTTGGCTAAGCTCAGCAAAAGCGGGCACGACTTCGCTGGTGAAGTCTTTTAGCGGGTCGCTCCACGAAGCCTCCACGTAGCCACTTGCGTAGCCTACATTGTTTTGTAAGTCGCCGTTTTTAGCGGACGAATTCGCCCACTCGATGCGTGTAAATTTTGCGTTTGGCGGAAGTGTAGCTAGGAGCAAATGCATGCAGCTAGCGCCGCACACGGTGGCACGGGTTTTGTTTAACGCACGCGAAAAAGCCAAATTTGAATTTGACGCAAAAGCTAAAAACATATCTGTGTCTAGTTTTTTTAGCCTTGTCATTTTGTCATTTACAAACGGAATGTAGCCGTAGTTGTTGCCGTAGTGAGTAAAGTCTGTGCTAATGACAACTAGCGTTTTGTCGTCTAGGATTTTGCGAAATTCGCGTCCAAAAGTGGCGAGTTTTTGCACAGCAGCCGCGCCAACGGCATCGAAGTTTCCGACTATCATCGCGCCTAGTTCGCAGTGTGGGAAAAATTCGCGAATGAAAGGCAGGTGAATGTCTATGGCGTGCTCGTCTGGGTGTGCTTGTGGGACGTAGCTAGCAAAGGGCAGGGCGCGCAAGCGTGCGTTTAGCTCCTCGCTAAATTTGACGTTGCCTAGCGGTGTGGCGACTTCGCCAGCGGGTTCGACGCTAAACGTCTCGTGCATGTATACTCTGTGTGCGGGGCAAAGTATGATGACTTTGTTGTAGCGACTAGCGTCTACTCTGCTGTAAGCACGGCAGGCGATGTCGCCCGAAAAAAAGTGCCCAGCGTGCGGGACAAAAAGTGCGGCTATGTGCGGGAGCTTTGTGCTCCACGCGTCTATGTTTGCACGCATCGATGCGGCGTCTGAAGGGTACCAGCTACCTGCTATTTTTGGGATTCTCATGTTTGTTCCTTTTTTTTAAATTTAGTTTTTTTTGCAAACTACGATTCTCTCTTCGTTCATCGTTTTACACAAAACGCCAGCTATGTTTGTGGGCGAATTTAGGCTCGGCATGCGTTTGTTTGTGAGCTTTCGCCCGATCGTTTCCAAATGCAAAAAGCCATTTTGTGCGAAAATTTCGGCTATAAATTTGTCTGTTTCTAGCGTAATGCCTTTTACTGTTCTGTTGCCGACAACAAAAAAGACTTTTCCGCCGTCATTTACTAAATTTGCTAGTGTTTTTATGCTGTTTTCGAGGTCAAAGTAGAAGCTAGAGACCTCCAAAGCGCGTTTTTTGTCTAGTTTGTCTATCTCATAAATGGCATCTTTTATCTGTCCTTTTTCGTAGAGTTTTGTGCTTTTTTTGCCACCCATTAAATTTGAGTCTAGTTTTCTAGCCTCCGAAAATCCTAGCCACTCGTTTGTAAATGTAGAAAACTGCCCGTAAGCTACTGTGGTTTTTGAGTCGCCGTAGGGCGGACTTGTTAAGATGGTGTCAACTTTACCTTTGAAGTCGCAGTTGCGATTCGCTAGTTTAAATTTGACGTTTTTTACTTTTTTTTGATATGAATTTAGATATTTTTCTATTATGTTGTTTAAATTTGACAAAAAAATCTTTGTAACATTTGGTTTGTAACTCTCAAAATCTCTCATTCGAAAGAGTTTAAATTCGCTGTTTCTCGTAAAACTCACATCTCTTAACGTTTCGCTAAACGCTAGCAAAAAGAGGTTTTTTGAATTTGTCGAACAAATGCTACAAATGGCTTCAAAAACAAAAGACAACTCGCACAAACTTTCATCTGAAAACCAAAAATTTGCGTTTGTCAAATTTAGCACGTTTTTGCATTTTGTTTTTTTTGGGTCATATGCAAACTCAAAAAGCACACTCTCTAAATTTTCTTTTTGAGACAAAAGCTCGCTTGTTTCTACAAAAGAGAGTTTTGCTTTGCTGATCATGATAGCCAAAGGGTTTAGGTCAAAGCCAAAAAATTCACCTATGCCGTGTTCTAGTCCAGCACTAAAACTGCTCCCACTTCCACAGTAAGGATCTAGCAAATTTCTCTTTTTTGCACCAAAATCTCTAAGTAGCTCAATGCCAATCTGTGGCAACATCGTAGCAGGGTATCTGTGTAAATTTGGATATAGGTCGTCATAACTTTGTCCTAAAAAATCATACTTACTCATGAAAACTCTCTTTCATAACTTTTCATTTACAAAATCAACAAGCGAACTGAGCGGTGCGATAAAATCACTCTCTATTTTTTTGCCGATAAACGAACCATCGAAAAATTTAAACACTCCTCTGTGCTGCGGGTTGTTTATCTCGTCGTAAAAATTTACTGTCGCAAAACAGACCAGTGGCGTAACTGGCGGAGTGTAAGATATGTTGTATCTATCTTTATCTCACTGCTATCTTTTGCAACTTCCATCAAAAGCTTCCACTTGTAAGTTTGTCCCACCCTCTCTCTAAGTGATGTTTTTAGCGACAACACAAGGCAGTTTTTCAGCCTCTCGTTTTGCGTGCTATATATGGCTATATCGACATCTGGTTTTTGCGTTTCGCCTCCAACATCTATCAAAAAAAGCTCTTTGTAGTGCGGAACTTCTCGTGGTTTTGAGGTGATAAAAACGCCACTTTTTATTAAGCCTTCTTTTTTGCAGTGTAAAAAAAGCCAAAGAATCAAATTTGAAAATGCACTTCCAACGATGCTTTTTCTAGCTTGCGTGGCGTCTTTTATCTCTCTGTTTTCTACTCGTTTTTGTATGAGTTTTTCGACCTCACCTTTGCTAGCGACTAAAATATCATAAATTTTGTCAAACTCCTCTTTAAAATTTTGTCCGACTAAATTTAAGATGGGCGGCATGTAGTATTTTGACTCTATCTCTGCCAATGTTTTTTTCTCTTTTTCGTTTAACATTTTTGCCCTTTAGTTTGCAAATTTGCCGTTTAGCCTTTTGCCGCATGAGCACGCGCCGTTTTTGACGTGGTTTGCTAGCAAGCGGTAGCCCTCTCTAACTATGAGCGCTTTGCCGCACGCTGCGCACGCGGTGGTGGTCGTGCCGCCGGTGTTACCCAGATATACGTGTTTTAGTCCAGCATCTTTTGCTATGAGTTCTGCCCGCTGTAAAGTCTCAAGCGGCGTGGCTTCTACGCTCATTAGGCGAAACTTTGGGAAAAAGCGTGAAAAGTGCAAAGGTGTTTCGTCGCCTAGTTCGTTACAAACAAAAAGTGCGAGATCTTTTAAGTCTTCGTCTGTGTCGTTTAGTCCTGGAATGACTAAATTTGTAACCTCCAAATGCACGTGCGAGCGAGCGAAAATTTTCAAAGCGTTTAGCACGGGTTCTAGCCGCGCTTTGCAGTTTTTTTTGTAAAATTCGCTTCTGATGCTTTTTAGGTCTATGTTTGCGGCGTCAAAAAGCGGGAGAATCTCGCGAAGTGGCGTTTCGTTTATGTAGGCAGCACTTACCAAAGTGTTTGTAAAACCACTCTCTTTTACCGCTTTTGCACACTCAAAAATGTATTCGTAGGCTACAAGAGGCTCGGTGTATGTGTAGGCGGCGTGGCGGACATTGTGGTGACGCATGAGGGCGGGCAGGTCGTGCGGCGGGACGTGCTGAAAAGGGAGGTCGTTTGGGTTTCTTTGAGATATGGATTCATTTTGGCAGTTGTCGCAGCTGAGGTTGCAGCCTGCCATGCCAAGCGAGAGAATGGGCTCGCCCGCAAAAAAGTGGTAGAGTGGTTTTTTTTCCATAGGATCGATGGCTATAGAACACGGGCGCGAGTGGCTAAGTAAGACCACTTTTCCGTCTATGTTTTTGCGTGCTTTACACGCACCGACGGCACCGTTTTTTAGGCGACAAAAATTCGGACAAAGCTCACAGATGGTTACATTTTCCACGTTTTTCCTTTTTTTTGAATTTGGGCATCTCTAAAAACCAGTTTGG
>DCIZ01000082.1:0-5021 GCA_002317305.1 Campylobacter sp. UBA1713 | reverse complement strand
ACAAACGAAAAAGCAAGCCACCAAATTCAGTTAAATGGTTTTTTAGAGGTGCCCATTTGTTTGTTTGGTTTGGAAAAGCCTGAATTATATGAAAAAAAAGATTAAAAGCTGGTTATTTTTGAAATATTTAAGTTTTTTTGGTTAAAATACACGATTAATTTAAATATTTAGACCTGTTCTTTATCTAGTCTGTGTTGGCACAAAAAATTTCGGTAAAGCGAATTTGAGTAAAAAGCTATCGCTTTTTTGTAGTCCCTCGCCATCTTTCTTTTTCGCTAAAAGCTCAAAAGAAAGATGGCGAGGGACGGGGAACGGGGGCGTTGCCCCTGCGACCCTTTTTTATTAAAAGCTTAAACACAGCTTACATTTCGTAGTTACGGAGTATTGAACAGGTCTATTGAATGGGGATATTTATGAAAAGCATTATCAAATTTACTTTGGCTGTTTTTACGGCAGTTGCATTTTTTGGTTGTTCGGGCAAAGATGACGAGCTCTACAACCTAACACCACAGCAGTGGTTTGAGGTGATTCTCTACAACATTCAGGACGAGGACATGGAGTCGGCACACCTTCACTACACGGCGTTTGCCAGCGAGCACATTAGTGCGCCTTTGCTAGAAAATACACTTCTCATCTTAGCAGACGCTAGCGCTCAAAGAGGCGACTACACAAAGGCAAATGAATATTTGGACGACTACATGAAGCGTTTTGGCACACGTGAGAAGATCGAATACGCGCGGTTTTTGAAGATAAAAGCATATTTTAACTCCTTTTCAAAACCTAACCGAAACCAAAAGTTGCTAAACGACTGCCAACTTCACGTTAAGCTATTTTTGGAGCACTTTCCAAACTCAAAATATCGCCCAATAGTAGAGACGATGTTAGCCAAATTTAAAATGGGCGAGTTTTACCTCCAAAACAACATCTACAAACTCTACAAACGAACAGGCAAAGATGCAAGTGCGGCGGTTTACAAAGAGAAAATAGACTCTTCGCCGTTTAAGAATCTAAACATGACTGAGCCAAAAACGCCGTGGTACTCTAAGCCGTTTGAGTAAGATACGAGAAACTGAAAACAGAAAACGGAGTGCGGATAAATAAATTCACGAAAAAGCGAATTTGCAAAATTCTGTTTTCTGTTTTCCGCATTTTTCTACATCAACAAAAATCATAGGAAAATTTTATGGAAAAACAACTACAAAGCGTTTTGGCGCTAGTAAGCAAAGAGCAATTTTTGTATCCGTTTATGTCGGTTACGATGAATTTGTCAGACGAAAGAGAGATAAAAGCCGCCGAAGAGGCTTATGAGAAAAACGAGCGCATATTTGTAGCAAACCTAAAAAGCGACGTGCGTGAAGCGGTGCTAGAAAACTGCTACAGATTCGGCGTTTTGGGAAAGATAATGCGTTGTTCGAGGCTGCCAAACGGCGAGGCGAAAATTTTGTTTAGTGGCGAGAAAAAAGCCAAATTTGTAGCGCCAGTTACAGATGAAAACGAGGCAAATTTGCAAAACGGCGAAACCACGCAAACCACGCCAAAGCGAATTTACATCTTAGAAGTCGAGCCTTTTTTTGCCATAGACGGCAACACAAATGACGTTAGCGGGCTTAGCGAAGAGCAGTTAAATGAGGCGGTGGAACGCATAAAAGCGAGCCACATTAGGAACATAAAAGATCTCTTTTCCCAATACGTAAAAATAACATCGTCCGTTACGCCAGAAGTCGAGCGTGCGGTGCGAGATAGCGATGATTTGCAGCGAATTTGTGATTTTATACTTCACATTTTACGTCCATCTCGCGATGTGGCTTACAAATTTTTTGAGAATCTTGACTGGATAGACCTAGCACAAAGGCTTTTTGAGTTTATAGAAGACAAGATAGAAGACGAGAATTTTATGAATTCTGTGCGTAACAAAGTCGCAAACAACATAAACAAACAAAACCGCGAGCACTTCATAAGAGAGCAGATGCGAGAGCTTCGGCGTGAGCTAAACGAAGATGACGAGGACGAGAGCGACACGGACGACTACAAAAAAAAGCTAAAAGCCATAGCACCTCACATAAACGAAGAGGCACACAAAGAGATAAAAAAACAAATTTCACGCCTTTCAAAGATGCGAAATGACAACTCAGAGGCAAACTTAATAGCCACGTGGCTTGACTACGTCTTTGAGATGCCTTTTGGCAAATTTAGTCCAGCAAAAAACGTAACAAGTGCGCTTGTGGCAAAGCGACTAGATGGCGACCACTTTGGGCTAGAGAAACAAAAAAAGCGAATCGTGGAGTATTTTGGCTTGCGTGAATTTTTGCAGCTTCGTGAGCAAAAGGAGCAAAAAGGGCTCATCTTGTGTTTTGTCGGAGCGCCGGGCGTGGGTAAAACTAGCCTCGCAAATTCCATCGCCGCAGCGCTTGGGCGAAAGCTGGTGCGTGTGGCACTTGGTGGCGTGGAGGATGTAAATGAGCTTCGTGGGCACAGAAGGACATATTTGGGCTCGATGCCAGGACGCATAGTGCAAGGGATCATAGACGCGGGCGAGTTAGATGCGGTTTTTGTTTTAGACGAGATAGACAAAGTGGTAAAAAGCCCGCGAGGCGACCCAGCGGCGGCACTTTTGGAGCTACTAGACCCAGAACAAAACAAAGCCTTTCGCGACCACTACCTGAATTTTAACATAGACCTAAGTCGCCTGCTTTTCATAGCTACTGCTAATGACGCAAGTGCCATTCCGCCAGCACTTCGTGACAGAATGGAGTTTGTTGAGGTGAGCTCATACACGCCACAAGAGAAGTGCGAGATAGCAAAACGCCACCTTGTGCCGCAAGAGCTAGAAAAACACGGGCTAAAAAAGAGTGAGCTAACTTTTGGAAAAAGTGCGGTGAGCGCTTTGGTGGAGCTTTATACGCGTGAGAGTGGCGTGCGTGGACTTCGCAAACAGATAGCATCTGTGTGTAGAAAAGTGGCAAATGGTTTTGTGAGTGGCGAATTTGCGGGCAAGGTCTCTGTAACGGCGTCAAATTTGGCGGAGTTTTTGGAAGAGAAGCCTTATGAGAGTGAGGCTAAGGTAGAAGGCGATGCGGTCGGCGTGGTAAATGGACTGGCGTGGACAAGCGTAGGCGGCGAGATTCTGAAAATAGAATCTATAGTGCTTTCGGGCAAGGGCGGGCTTCAGCTAACTGGGCATTTGGGCGACGTGATGAGCGAGAGTGCGAAAGTGGCTTTGAGTTTGGCAAAACGTCTGTTTGACGAAGGGGTCGTGAGTGTGGCTAGCGGTGAGAAGTCGGGCGAAAAATGTGCCGAAAAGTCGGGCGACAAATTTGAGAAGTCGGGCGAAAAGTCGGGCGAAAAACTGCCGTTTTACGCAAAGCTAGACCTTTGTTTGCACGTGCCAGCGGGCGCTACACCAAAAGACGGACCGAGTGCGGGCATCGCCATGACGACAGCCATAGTTTCAGCGCTTGGTGGAAAAAAGGTGCGTGGCGATGTGGCGATGACGGGCGAGGTTACGTTAAGCGGGCGTGTGCTAGCCATCGGCGGACTAAAAGAGAAGCTAATAGCGGCTTTTAAAGCTGGTGTAAAAACGGCACTCATTCCGCAGCAAAACTTCGAGCGAGACCTAAAAGATCTGCCAAAAGATGTTGTGGAGGGCGTTAAAATTTTGCCTGTTAAAAATATACGCGAGGTGCTTAAGCTGGCGCTTTGCTAAATTTGGAAAACTGAGTTCGGAATGCGGAATGCGGAGTGCGGAAATTTGCGATTCTTAAAAAAGCGCAAATCAACGCTGTCATTCTGAGGGAGGCGTAAGCCGACCGAAGAATCCCCTGCCTGGCGAGCGAGTAGAATCTTTAAATTCACGAAAAAGCAAATTTACAAAAATTCCGCTTTCTGTTATCCGCATTCTGTTTTCTGTTACCGCCGTCATTCGTAAGGGAGGCGTAAGCCGACCGAAGAATCCCACGCCTGGCGAGCGAGTAGAATCTACAAATTTAAACAAAAACGAATTTTTATAAATTCCGTTTTCCGTTTTCCGCACTCTGTTTTCTGTTATGGCGAGGAGGTGAAAAAGCCAAATTCACAAAAAAGCAAATTTAAAAAGGATACAAAAATGACAAATCTTATCTCAAATTTAGAAAAAAACGGCTTTGAAGTGGTGAGCGTGGCTACAAAAGAGGAGGCGCTAGAAGTTGCAAAAAAATTTGTAAAAGAGGGCGAGAGTGTTGGGCTAGGCGGAAGCACAAGTGTTAGCGAGTGCGGGCTTTTGGCGTGGCTGGTCGGTGCTGGGCGCGAGGGCAGAGTCGAGCTTTTTAACCAATATGAAGAGGGAATCACAAAAGACGAAGACGCTAGGCGGCGGCGAATGGGGCTAGTGAGCGATGTCTACTTTTGTAGCACAAATGCAGTGAGTGGTGAAGGGTGGCTAGTCAATGCTGACGGCAGTGGCAACAGAGTTGCGGCGCTGAATTTTGGTCCAAAAAAGGTCGTTCTCGTGGTCGGCAAAAACAAAATTTGTGGCTCGCTTGAAGAGGCGGTGGAGCGTGTAAAGAGTGTGGCGGCGGTGAAAAACATGGAGCGTTTTGCGAAAAAGGGTGTTAAATTTGCCTGTGCTGATGAGCTGGTGAAAAAGATTAGTGTCATAAAAGGCGATGTAAGCGGACGAATTTGTGTGATTCTAGTCGATGATGAGCTCGGGTTTTAGATTTTAGAATGCGGAATGCGTTCGGAATGCGGATTTTGCGATTCTACAGAATAGTCAAATTCACCAAAAAGCGAATTTCACAAATTCCGTTTTCTGTTTTCCGCATTCTGCTTTCCGTTACGCCTGGCAAGGGTGTGAAAAAGTCAAATTCACCAAAAAGCGAATTTATAAAATCCCGTTTTTCCGTTTTCCGCATTCCGCTTTCTGTTTTCCGAAAGGGGGTCGCAGGGGCGGTAGCCCCCGTCCGCCCGTCCCGCCGCCGTTTTCTTTTGAGATTTATCGAAAAAGAAAACGTTGGCGGGACTACAAAAAAAAGCGTTAGCTTTTT
>DCIZ01000021.1 GCA_002317305.1 Campylobacter sp. UBA1713 | reverse complement strand
TGTTTCTGTGTAAAACAAGCGAAGCCACCAAACGCCAAAAACCGTCTCACGCCACCACCAGCCTGTCGCAACCTTTGCCTATGTTTTTGCGTTTTACGCTTACCTTTGCCACCTCGCCCGTGAAGTGTTTGTGCGTGCCACCACACGGACAACTAAACTCCTCGCACTCCCACATCCACGCATCTTTTACACCATCAAAGGCATAAATTCGCACAGGCAAATTTGCCTCAATGATGGCATTTGCCTCCGCCTCGATGCGCGCTAGCTCGTCAGTGCTAAATTTCTCCTCGCACGCAAAGTCGATTCTAGCGCCCTCTGACGTGATGGCGCAGCCTTTTATGATCTGTGTAGCTTCTGGCTTTACACGGCGTGCCGCCATGAGCACGATGTGAAGTGCGCTGTGAAAATTTGTAGCACCATCTCGCTTAACGCGGTCTATCCGCACCAAAACACGGTCGCCCACTTTTAGCCCTTCGGCGTTCTCCACGCAGTGAAAGACGTCGCTTTTTAGCTGAACTTTCGAAAAACCCTCCAGCTCCACCACCTCGCCGCCGCTTTTTACGCAGTTGCCAAACAGATACTCCACGCCATCTTTAACGATGACGCCGCTGTCGCCCACCTGTCCGCCGCCTTCAGCATAAGCACACGTGCGGTCGGTAGCGATGCCTAGCTCGCTAACTGCCGTTATAACCGCCTCGCACTCGTTTAGGTCAAAATTTTCATAATACAACTTTTCTGTCATTTTTTTCTCCTAGTTAAATTTACGCACGTTTTGCTATGTAAATTCCAGCGATGGTGATGGCTACGCCCAACATCTCAAAGCCGCTTAACACCTCTTTAAAAAGCAAAAACGCCACAAGTGCTGCCATGATGGGCTGCGTTAGACAAAGCAAAGAAGCTAGATTCGCGCTTATCTTGCCCAGCGCAAAAGCCAGCCCGCCCTGCCCTAAAATTTGGCTACACACCGCAAGTGCCAAAAGCGGGTAAAGCTCGTCAAAAGTGCGTGGCACGGCAAAGCCCTCGACCGCTACACCAGCAGCTGCAAGCACCACAAGCGACCCAAAAGCACTGACAAACATGATGGCTAGCGCGCTTATGTGCGTGCGAAGTTTGTATACACAAAGCAAAAACGAGGCGTAAAAAAAGGCAGTTGCAAAAGCCAGCAAGTCGCCTTTGAAGTTCTCTGGGCTTGGCGAAACTTTGCCACTAACTAGCACCACCACGCCCGCAAGCGCGATGAACGCACCGAGCAAAAAGCGTGGCGGCACGCGCTCTTTAAAGATGAAAAAACAGACGGGAATGACGACAAGCGGCGTGAGGTTTGAGAGTAAATTTGCGTTTGCAACTGTCGTGTAGCTAAAACTTACATTCCAAAGTGCGAGGTCGCCCGCAAGAAAAGCACCAGCGAGAAGCATGAGTAAAATGTCTTTTTTGGCTAAATTTCTCAGCTCTTTACGCACAAAAGGAAAAAGCAAAGGCAACGAAAATGCCACTCGCCAAAAGCCTGTGTTTATGGGCGGCAAAGCGGAGAGTTTTACGAAAATCCCGCCCATCGCAAGGCAAAAAATGGCGGTTACAACTATGATAAAAAAGAGATTTTTTTGCATTTTGAGCCTTTTATTTTAGCGTTGTGTTGTTGGGCACATCGCTAGTTATTACTAAATTTGAAGATATTTTTACATTGTTTCCTATTTTGACACTGCCAAAAATACGAACATTTGCGGCGATTTCTACATTGTTGCCAATGACAGGATGCCTTTGTCCTTCTTTGTTTTGTGCTATTTTTGAACCGCCCAAAATAACGTTTTGCAAAATGTAACAATCGTTTCCAATGATGCAAGTTTCGCCGATAACAGTCGAATTTCCATGATCTATGACAAAATTTAAGCCAATGTTTGCTGCGGGGTGAATTTCTACGCCACTTTTTAGTTTTGCATATTCGCTTATTTGTCTAGCTTTTGTTTTGTCGCTTTCGTATATAAAATGTGCGATTCTGTGCAATAAAACAGCGTAAAAAGAGAGGTAGCTGTCTAAAATATATATCATATCGCCATGTGCACTTGGGTCTTTTTTAGCAAAACTTTGCAAATCTAAAAAGGAAATTTTAGCTATTAATTCTAAATCATCTTTGCTTAATACAATCTTAAATTTGTCTAAAATCTCACAAATTTTTTCGCTCAATAAAATTTTTTCTAACATAAGTAACTCCTTGCGCTATCTGGTGCTACCGTTACTACATTTTTGTCTGTTTGGTAAGATATTTTTACTGAAGCCAAAATATTTGCCCCGCTTGAAATGCCGACAAATAGACCTTCTCGTTTAGCTAAATTTGCTCTTAATTCTTGAATTTCTTCAAAATCAACATCAATGAAATCATCAATCAAGCTAAAATCGACAAACGAACCAACCTGTCCGACCGCGGTAGCTTGAATTTTGTGCGGAATATATTTGCCATTTTTCATATCGCATCCTTTTGGCTGAACGGCTATGATTTTTAAATTTGGATTTACCTCTTTTAGTCTCTTTCCAACGCCCATAATAGTCCCACCGCTACCGATAACGCTAACCAAAATATCTGGCACTACTGGCATTTGTTCTAAGATTTCTGTGGCTGTGTAAAGGTAGTGAACCTTTGGATTTGACGGATTTGTAAACTGGTTTAGACAAACTAGGTTTTGATTTTCTTGCAACAATTTTTGTGCAAGTTTTATGTGGCAGTCGTTACCTGTGTTGTGGTCAGCCAGTCTAACATCTACGTCATAATTTTTGAGCGTTGCTATCTTTTCGCTACTAAAATTATCTGGAATGCAAAGTATGAGTTTATAGCCAAAAACGCAACTTGCAAGTGCAAGCCCCAAGCCAGTATTTCCGCCAGTTGGCTCAATGAGAGTTGAACCATTTTTTTTAGAACGCCACTTTCACGAGCATCGAGAATCATCTGTAAACCCACACGACTTTTAATGCTTCCACCAGCGTTAAACTCTTCAAGTTTTACAAAGATATTTTTATCTTTTAACTTTACAAGTGGCGTTTTGCCAACAAAATTTAAAATGTCCATTTTATATCCTTTTCTTAATAATCATTATCAAATTCGCCATAAGACAAATAAGACAAATAAGA
>DCIZ01000149.1:13547-25739 GCA_002317305.1 Campylobacter sp. UBA1713 | reverse complement strand
TTTGAGATTTATCGAAAAAGAAAAATGGCGATGGGACAATCTAAAAAGCGATAGCTTTTTACCAAAAAAGCACAAAAATTTAGAAATTCCAAATTTAAAAAAGGAACAAAATGAGAGAGTTTTGTTATGTAGGCGAGCTTGACTTTCCGCTGTTTGACGAAGTCGAGCTAGCAAATGAAGGCGTGGAGTGTTTTGTGGCAAATTCACCGCTAGCAAAAGCCCAAGTAGTCGCAAGCGAGGTGGATTTTTACATAAAAAATTCAAAAGACGAGCCACTAAAAATGGCACAAAATGTCAGTAAAATTTACAAAGCACGTGCTGCCATTTTTGACAACCTAAACGCTTTTAAAGGGCTTTACACGGCAGCAAATTTGCTAAAAGGCGAGACTGTGGCACTAGATGCGTGCGAGTTAGCAAGTGGCGTCGTGCCGCTTTTTTTGGGCGTAGAAAAAGCAGAGAAAAGTGAATTTGGCGAAACAAGCGTGCCACGAGCCCCAAGCACGACCGAGCTTTTTCTCATCTTTGCTACGACTGGTGCTGGTGTCGTGGGCGCAACTGGTGCTGGCGCGGCATTAGCAGAGCAAGTGTGCGAAAAAATTTTTGGTGCGAGGCTTGAAAATGTGCGTGTTGAGCCTGTTTATTTTGACGAAAAGATGAACGAACAAGAGCTTTTGGCGCACTACCTAGCCAAATTTGTAGGCGGTGGCGAATTTGGACGCGTGGAGAGTGAGCTTTTTGGCGAGGTGGGCATAAGCGAAGGCTGCACGATGTGCGCGTGCTGTGTGGGCGCGTGCGAAAGCGTGGCACTTCGCATAGAAGAGCGCGCCATCACCTTTAACGCTTCGCTTTGTAACGCGTGCGGCGAGTGCGAAAAAAAGTGCGCCGAAAAGGGCGTGCTAACGCTAAAAACGGGGCTCACGCTTGCGCCAAGTAGTTTTAAGTGGATAAAGCTTTTCGAGGACGAGGCGTTTTGTTGCGCCCAGTGCGGCGTAGAATTTGCCCCAAAAAAAGCCATCTTAAAAGTGGCAGCGCTTTTGGGCGACAAAGCTGAATTTGCCAAAATGTGCGGCGAGTGCAAGGCAAAAAAAGCGGCGTTTAGTAGCTACCTAAATGACTTTTAGAATCGTTAATATTAGCGAAACAAAAAGGGGTCGCAGGGGCAAAGCCCCCGTCCTCCGCCTCCGCCCAAACTCTCTTTTGAGCTTTAGAGAAAAAAGAGTTTGGGCGGAGGCTACAAAAAAAGCGTTAGCTTTTTACCAAAATTCGACATTAAAAAATAAAAAAAGGAAAAAGATGAATGAGATGAATTTGGCACGAAGTATGTATTATGAATTTTTGAGTTTTCCGCTATTTTGGGACGAAAACGAGGAGGGTTTTTACAAATTTGTCCAACAAAGCGAAGTTCTTAGCGAAAATTTGATATACCCAGAAAACGAAAAAGACTTTAAAAAACTCTCACGTTTTGAGTGGAGCAAATTTAAAAAAGAGCAAAACGGCGTCCTTTTTGACCTAAGTTTTGTAAACGTTCCGCAAACGGCGAGCTTTTACGACGAGGGCAGAGACGATGGCAAAAAACGAAGCGAAGTCATAGAGATTCTAAAAAGCGGCGAGATAGGCGTGGAGGCAAATTTGAGCGAGGACTACATAGGGCTCATTTTTACCTACATGAGTCGCTTTTTGCGTGAGGGCAAAGAGGAGCTGGCGCGTAGGCTTTTTGATGAGATCATAAACGGCTTTGTAGATGAGTTTTGCGAGCTTTTAGCCGAGCACGACAGGAGCAACTTTTTTAAGGCATATGCAAATTTGCTGATGAGCTTTGTGGAGCTTGAGCGTGCATTTTTGGGCGTGGAAAAGCCAGCACCAAAGGCGGTAAGTCAAGCACGAAACGCACTAGCTAAAAAGCCTTACGAGACAAAGGTAAAAAGTAGCACAAGAAGGACAAAGGTGTTTGAGGAGGAGATGACAAAACTGAGCGAGTGAGGTTTTTAATACCTAAAAAGCTTATTTTAAGCTTATTTAGGTATATTTAAGCTTATATTTAGGTATATTTAAGTATAATAACAAAAGTTAAGGGACGTGCTGCCATGAGTGCAGGTCTAGGTTCGAAACTAGACAAACCAACACCACCCTTAACTTGCCTTTTAACTCACATATTTTTATCTACAAATTTAAAAAACTTGCATATTTATAAATTTCTTGATATAATGCTAAAAATTTATCAGAAAGGAAATTTATGGCACTGTTAGAAAACGAACATGCAAAAATTCTACATATTTTAAAAAAACATGAAAACCTTTTCACAGATGACTTCAAAAATAGACTAAAAATCGCCATAAAAACGCTATATTTTGGCTACATAGAAGGTGCTGCAAAGGAGCTAAACAAAACAGACAAAACCTTTGAGAATCTCTTTGACACGTTGCTTTACACCTACAACAAACGACAAAAAGCACACCAAGACAAACTTGCGTTTTTGCACTGCTTTGAGATAGCGCTTCGTAGCACTTTGGCTGTTGAAATTTCAGCCGTTTTTGGTGAAAATGACGACTGGTTTAAGGAGGAAAAAGATGGCTTTTACACTGAAAATTTAGCTGAAAAACGTGCAAAAATCTTAAAAATAAAAACAACAAATTCAAAGAGATTTGGAGGCTGCAGTGTAGAAATTCAAAACACTTTTGACATTTTTGACCTGTTTACTTTTGGTGATTTGATAACAATAGTTGAAATTTTTTGGCAAGATTTAAAGCGCATTTTTGCTAGTGAAAAAAGCTTTAAAGGGCAAATTTTGGCTACTTATGGAACGAGAAAACAACTAACAGATAAATTAAACCAAATAAGACACTTTCGAAACGAAGTCTATCACAACAAAAAATCAAACGTCAAGCTCCCAAAAGATGCAGAGATACTACTTTTAAGACTTGGCTACAACCCAAAAAATGGCTTAAATTTGAGCGAAAATAGCCTTATAAAATTAAAATTTGATTATGAATAATGGAGAGAAAAATGATTCGAAAAATCGATGAAAGCACGCTTTTTGACGCACTAAAACGTGGCGTTTGCGTGGTAGACATTCGTGTAAAAAACAGCTTTAAAGCGGCACACCTAAAAGAGAGTGTAAATTTGCAAGCCGCCGAAGAGATAGTAAAATTTGCAAAAGAAAAAAGCGAAATTTATCTCGTCTGCTTCGCTGGAACACGCTCGGTAGAGATGGCACAAAAGGTAGAAAAACTGGGCTTTTGTGGCGAAATTTTCTGCCTTGACTGCGGTTTTATGCGGCTTGACACGGAGAAATTCGCCGAATTTTTGGCGTGATAAAAAATGCAAGAATTCACGCCTTTTTGAGCGAGTAAAAAGCTAAAACAAGCGAAGTGCTTTTTGCAAAGCAAAAATGTTTCTTTAAATTTACAAAAAAGCAAATTTTCATAAATTCTGTTTTCCATTTTCCGTTACCGCCGTCATTCTGAGGGAGGCAAAGCCGACCGAAGAATCCCCTGAAATTTGAGGGCGTAGAATCTGTAAATTTAAGAAAAAGCGAATTTGTAAAAAATTTGCTTTTTTGTGAATTTGTAGATTCTACTCGCTCGCCAGGCAGGGGATTCTTCGGGCTTTCGCCCTCAGAATGACGGCGTTTTGTTTTTGCTTTTTTTAATAATCGCAAAACTTCCGCACTCTGCACTCCACACTCCACACTCCGCATTCTGTTCTCCGTTTTCAAAAAAGGGGTCGCAGGGGCGAAAGCCCCCGTCCCCCGTCCCTCGCCACGTTTTCTTTGAGCTTTTAGCGAAAAGAAAACGTGGCGAGGGACTACAAAAAAAGCGTTAGCTTTTTTACCTATCGGAAAACGGAGTGCAGAAAACAGAAAACAGAAAACGGAATTTGTAAAAATTTGCTTTTTTGTGAATTTTACGATTCTACTTACTCAAAAGGCGGGGGGGATTCTTCGGTCGCTACCGCTCCCTCAGAATGACGGCGGTAACGGAAAACAGAATGCAGAAAACGGAAAACAGAATTTGTTAAAATTTGCTTTTTCGTAAATTCGTTTGTCGATTCTAGAGAATCACAGAATCCGCACTCTGCATTCCGCATTCCGAACACACGCCTCACAACACCAGCATTCCATCGCCATAGCTGTAAAATCTATAACGCTCCTTGACCGCTTCAGCATAAATTCGCTTTGTCTCTTCTAGCCCCACAAAGCTAGCCACAAGCATGATGAGCGTTGAACGTGGCAGGTGAAAATTTGTCAGCAGGTAGTTTTGGCGAATCGGCTTGTTGTTTGGGTGCAAAAAAAGGTCGCAAAAACCGCTCCGCTCACCACGCCTCGCAAAAAATTCCACCACACGTGTAACAGTCGTCCCCACGCCCAGAATCGCCTCGCTACTTGCCACCAGCCGCGCCGTCTCCTCGCCCATGCAAAACGCCTCGCTGTGCATCTTGTGCGCCCGTATGTCGCTACTCTCCACCCCCTTAAACGTCCCTGCGCCCACGTGCAAAGTGAGGTAAAAAAGCTCATGACTAGACGCCCGAAGCGCCGCCAAAGCTTCCTCGTCAAAGTGCAAACTCGCCGTTGGCGCTGCCACCGCACCGTCAAATTTAGCAAACACACTCTGGTACCAGCTCTCATCTTGCGCCGTGTCGGCACGCTTTATGTAAGGCGGCAACGGCACGTGCCCTATGCGTTCACAAACAGAAAAAAGCTGCGAAGTGGCACAGTTAAATTTGACCTCACGGCTGCCGTCCTCACAAAGCCTTAAAACCTCGCACGCCAAATTCTCGCCAAAGCGAATTTGCGTCCCAGTGCTAACCTTTCCACGCACAAAAACGTTAAAAACGCCCTCCCCGACAGGCTGATTCAGCAGCACTTCGACCGCACCGCCGCTATCTTTTTTGCCGAAAATCCGCGCTTTTATCACTTTTGTATCATTAAAAATGATCTTACACGGCGGCAAAATTTGCGCTAGCTCTTTGAATTTGTGGTGATGAATTTCGCCACTTTTTCGCTCATAAACTAGCAGTCTCGCCTCGCCTCGTGGCATCACAGGCTTGCTAGCCACAAGCTCTGGCGGCAAAAAATAGTCATAACTTTCTAGGTCAAATTCGTCCATGTTTTTCCTTTTAAAAATAGCTGTCAAAAAGCCCGCCAAAAGAGTCTTTTTTGCAAATTTGGCTATCTTTTTTCTCACACTCACAACACTCGCACACAAAAAGCACCTCTTTGTGCCCGTCAAATTCAGTTTTGCCTGCGTTAAACGGCGTAAAGTCAAATTCAAAAACGCTAAGTTTGCCCGCGTTTTTAAGCGTTTGTGCTATTTGGTCAAACGAAATTTTGTTTTGACTGGAAGTTGATTTTGAAAAATATGTGTTATTATAAGTAACCGCCAAAATTTTGCTTTTTTTAGCTAAACTTTCCACAAGTTCGACAAACACCACCGCCGCACCAACGTTACAATACTCACTCAAATTTTCCAAAGGGGGTTTTTTTGCCACACCACTCAAAACCGGGCTATCGTTTTTTGCCAAAGTCTCCAAAAAATGATAACAACGACTATACTGACGTGAGTTATAAGGCGGGTCTAAAAACGCAACGTCTATGTTTTTTAGCTCTTTCGCCAAAGCGTTTGTCTCTTTTCGAAAAATTTGCACATTTTTTGCGTGCATCTCAAGCGGACGAATGAGCTCAAATTTAAATTTATCGCCCAAAGCCACACGCCGAAACGCCTCGTAGTGCCCACACGTGTTTGCCGCTCTGTCAGCACTAAAAAGCAAGCTCGCCAAAAGCATGTAAAATTCACTTTGGTCTATCTCGCCACTTTCAAAAAGCTCGTCAAGATGAGTGCGAATATCGCCGATTCTAGTCGCGTCATTTACACTAAAAAAATTCCCGCCAAAATTTAAACCAAAGAAATTTTCTTTACAATTTTTGTTTTTATTAAACAAAACCGCAAATTTTTTGAGCTTCTCAAAGTCGCCACTAAATTTAAAAAATCCGTTAAAAATCGCGTAGTTTGAGTGCAAAAAATCGTTTATTATTAAATTTGAAAATTCGCTTTTTTTTATAAAATGCTCGCCCACCACGCCCGTTCCACCAAACGCGTCAAAAAAAACGCCATTTTCAAGCCCTTTTAAAAATGGTTTTAACGTCTCGTAAATTCTACTCAAAAGTCGTGTTTTTGCGCCCAAATAACGGCGATTTGCGAGGCTAAACATTTAACTCTCCTACACTCTTTGCCGCTTTTAGCACACTCATAAATTCATCTATGTTAAAATTTAAAATAGTCAAATTTTCATCATATTTGATAAATTTAGCATATCTTTTACAATCTTCAAAAATTTTTGGTGCGACAAAGATAGCAAAGTCGCTCTCTTTTAAACGTGCTTTTAGATGTCTAGTTATGGGCAGCATCTCGTGAATTAGCTGATTCTTTCCGCTCATCAAACTCACTTCGACTATTGCTAAATTTTGCATGTCCACACAAACTATATCAGCTTCGTTGCCCGTAGCGTGGCTAACAAGAATTCCTTCGTCGTCTATTTTGTAATTTGGCAAAACTTTAACGTTTAACAAATTTTGTTTTAGGGCAATGGCTGTCAAAAATTCGAATCTAGTCGGCTCTGGGATAAATTTGAAAACTACATCTTTGCTGTTTGCGTTTTTGTTTTTTAAAACCAAAAGTTCATTAAAAATTTGTTCTTTTGTGTAATTTTTCGCAAATTTTTCCAAAGCCTGCTCTTTTAGCTTGTTTTCGTCAGCAAAAACTATCTCTGTTTTTTCTTCTATGATTTTGCTGTCAATATTTGACAAAAAAACGTTATATTCCAATCGACTACTAAACTCTTTTGGCTTAAAATTTTGCCTCAAAATATAGTCAATTTTCTCTTTTTTGAGAGTGTTAAAGTCTATGAATCTGCCATTTCCACGAAGCGAGATGAGACTAGTAGTTCGCATTTTTCGCACATATTCGTCCGCACTTTCGCCACAAATTTGAGACTTTTTAAACCTAACTTCGTTTGTAGAATCTAGCAACTCCAAACATCTTTCGTAAATCATTTCAGTAGGCACATCAAAACCATACATACTTCTAAATTTCAAAATTTCGTCCGCCAACGCTACAGAATCGTCATCTCGCCAACAGAGAAAAAGCGGAATTTCGCCCAAAGAAATTTTCGACTCACCTGTTCTCTCTTTTAGCGTTTTCATAACGTTTAAAAGCAAAACCAGCGGAATGTTTGCGTTTTTTACTCGCCGAAATGGGTTGTTTGTTTGTTGTTTTACAAAAGCATTTAGGAAAATGTTTGCCACCTTGCTCTCATTTTCAGCTGAATTTAAGAGTAAACGACCACTTCTTGTGATGCAAATTTCACTATTCATCTCGTAAAAACAAAAACCAAGCTCCATGATAAATTTATACCACGTATCAAACCTAGACTGCCAGCCTTTTTCAAAACCTCTCTCTTTGTGATTCTGTGGCGAATTTTTGATGATCTCAAAAACATCGTTTTCGCTTAACTCATCTTTTTGTGAGAAATTTCGCTGTGAAAAAAGAGGCTGGTAAATTCGCTTTTGAATTAGCTCAAAAACGACCTTTTCCACGACATCGTTGGTTAGTCTTTCGCCATCAAAAGATGCCAAAACCTCCAAAAAACTTATGATTCTAGACGGATTTCTCAAAGTCGTGCTAAAAGATAACGGCTTAAATTCACTCTTTCGCATTTGTTACAAAAACCTCCACTGAATTTTTAACCGAATTGTCGTTAAAGCTTATGTAGTTACTTTTGATTCGGTAGTTTTGATATTTTACCATAAATTTTTGCAGAATCAAATTTGTTTTTCCCTTGTGAAACAACAAGTTGCTAACGCCCCACAAAACGCCGTTTTGGTCTAAAATTTCTAGCACATCATAAAGCCTTTTCTCCTCTTTTTCGCCCCAAAATTTGTTGTATTCGCTATTACTGATGAGATATGGCGGGTCGCAGTAAACAAAATCGTCTTTTTTAAATTCAAAATTTCGCAAAAAATCTCCAAAATCCAAATTTGAAAACTCCAACTCTTTTGTTTTTACAAAATCAAAATAATTTTCAAGCGCACTAACAACATTTTTGTTAAAATCCACGTTTCCAACTGGCAAATTAAATTTGCCTTTTTGGTTGAATCGAATCATATGGTTAAAACCATATATCAATAAAAGATAAAGCTTAAACATATCTTCTTGATTCTCGTTAAAATCTCGCCTCAAATTTTCATAACTAGCTTTGTTAAATTTGGCAAAATATGTCTTTTTAAACTGCTCTTTTAGCGTTTTTGGTGGCACGAAATTCTTAAACGAACAAGAGAAACCATAAAAATCTACTAGTTTAAAAATCTCGTCAAAAAACCACTCTCTCTTTTGACTATTTACGAATTTGTGTAAGCCAATGATATTTTTGTCTATATCGTTTAAAAAATATCTTTTGGCTTTCACGTTTAAAAAAGAGCTTCCACCGCCACAAAACGGCTCAAAGTAACGATTTATCCTCTTTGGAAAGTGGCTTTTTATCTCTTTAATGAGCTTAAATTTGTCGCCGACATAAAAAAACGGCGACCTAGCGACCTCATCACAAACGTCAGATGACAAACTCATGTCTCTCCTTAAATTTCAATACTCTATCATCACCGAGCCACTTCTGACGACTTGAATCGGGTGGAATTTTTTCATCACTCTCAAAAAGCAGTCGATGCGTGAAGCGTTGTCGCAACCCATGATGATGACTTCGTTTTCGTTTGCATTTGCAACGATGGCGTTGTAGCTCTTTAAGATGGCGTCAAGTCCGCTAAAATCTTCGTTTATGCTTATCTTTACCAAAACCATCTCTTTTTCCAAAAAATTCCCGCTATCTATGACTTTGTAGGTAGGAATCAGCTTGTGAAGCTGTTTTATGATCTGCTCAAACTGCCTCTCGTCGCCACTCGTAACGATGGTTACACGTGAAAATTCACTCTCTGGCACTGGCGCAACCGTTAGGCTGTCTATGTTATATCCACGCCCGCTAAAAAGCCCTACGATTCTACTCAAAACTCCGTGTTCGTTCAAAACTATAACTGCTATTACTCGTCTCATTTTCATCTCCTAGTTAAACATCATGTTATAAAGCGCACCGCCTGCTGGCACCATCGGCAAAACATTTTCAAAACGGTCTATCACGACCTCTATTAACGCGCTCTTTTGGCTAGCAAGCGCTGCTTTTAAAGCCGCCTCAAAACCTGCCTTGTCGCTCACACGGTAGCCTTCGCACCCAAAGCTTTCGGCTAGTTTTACAAAGTCCGGCTGCTCTGTTAGCACGGTCGCACTAAACCGCTCCTCATAAAAAAAGCTCTGCCACTGCCGCACCATGCCCAAAAAGTTGTTATTTAGCACGATGTTTATCACTCGTTTGTTGTTGGCTTTTAGCGTCATAAGCTCTTGAATGTTCATCATCACGCCCGCATCGCCGCTAAACGAGATCACTGGAATCTCTTTGTCATCAAGCGCCCAAGTCGCACCAAGCGCTGCTGGCACGCCGTAACCCATCGTCCCAAGCCCGCCACTAGTTAGCAACTGACGCGCACGGCTAAATTTGTAAAACTGCGCCACCCACATTTGGTGCTGTCCTACGTCTGTTACCACCAAAGCCTTTTCGCCTGCTAGCTCGCTAGTTTTCTCCACCACCCACTGCGGTTTTAATGGCGCGCCATCTGCTGCATCTGTGTAGCCAAGCGGATGGAGTTTTGTGTAGAGTGCTATCTGCTCCCACCACTGCGTAAAGTCAAATTTGGAATTTGAAATTTTTTCGTTTATATCTCGCAAAACGTTTTTTAGGTCTCCGACTATCGGAAAGTCTACAGATATGATCTTGCCGATGCTACTCGGGTCTATGTCTATGTGAATCACCTTTGCATTACGCCCAAATTCGCTTACCTTGCCCGTAACTCTGTCGTCAAACCGAGCACCTAAACAGATGATGAGGTCAGCTTCACTAAGGGTCATGTTTGCCGCATAACTTCCATGCATGCCCACTAGCCCCAAATTTTGCGGGCAGTCGCTAGCCAAAACCCCAAGCCCCATGAGCGTCATCACGCACGGAATGTTTGTCTTTTGGGCGAATTTTCTCACCTCTTCGCTAGCGTGCGAACTCACCGCACCACCGCCCACAAGTGCTACTGGGTGTTTTGCTGCGCTTAACGCCTCGCAAGCCTTTTTTATCTGCAAAGGATGCCCGTTTAAATTTGGCTTGTAAGTTTGCATTTTTATCTTTTCTGGATATTCAAATTCGCCAACGGCGATGCTAATGTCCTTTGGAATGTCTATGTGAACCGGTCCTGGGCGACCGCTTTTTGCTATGTAAAACGCCTCTTTTAGCACACGTGGAAGCTCCTCGATGGTCTTGACTAAAAAGTTGTGTTTTACGCAAGGGCGTGAGATGCCCACCGCGTCTATCTCCTGAAAAGCATCTGTGCCAACAAGCCCCAAATTTACCTGTCCGCTTATTATGATGAGCGGAATGCTGTCAGCATACGCTGTGGCGATGCCCGTAACGGCGTTTGTAAAGCCAGGACCACTCGTTACAAAGACCACGCCCACTTTACCAGAAGCCCGTGCGTAGCCGTCAGCTGCGTGGACTGCAGCTTGCTCGTGGCGTGTAAGAACGAGCTCGTAGTCGCTCTGTTTGTAAACCTCGTCAAAGATGTTTAGTGCCGCACCGCCAGGGTAGCCAAAAACCACCTCAACACCCTCATGTTTTAACGCCTGCGTTATCATTTGAGAACCATTTAACAACATGAAAAACTCCTAGTAAAAAATTTGTTTGATTATACTTTTTTTTTGATTAAGGTAAATTTAAAAATTAAAATTAAATGGAATCTAGTTGTGTTAAATTTTTGTGGTAAATTTAAAATTTATGCATTTTGAACGCACTCCGTTTTCAGTTTTCCGTTTTCCGTATGTAAAAAGCTAATGCTTTTTTGTAGTCCCTCGCCACCGATTTTTTTCGCTAAAAGCTCAAAAAATCGGTGGCGAGGGACGGGTGGGCGGGGGCAAGCCCCTGCGACCCCAAAAGTCGTTCCGCTCACAAATCTCCGCACTCCGCACGCATTCTGCATTCTGAACGCAATCTGCATTCTGCATTCTGAACGCACTCACGCCCTGCTTAAAACCACTGGTTTGTTATTTACCACCGCGATGCAGTTCTCCCAGTGAGCTGTCCGTAGCCCGTCCTCGCTCGTAACCGTCCAGCCATCTTTTGCTATGACGGGCTTGCCGCTCTTTTGGCAAATCATGGGCTCTATGCAAAAAACCATGCCGTTGCGAATTTTTGGACCTTGTTTTGGATTTGGCGCATCAAGATAGTTTGGAATCTCTGGCGACTCGTGCGGGCTCTTGCCTATGCCGTGTCCACAAAAGTCCAGCAACGGCTCGTAACCTCTATGTCGGATAAATTCGCCTAGCTTAAAACAAAGCTCTTTAAAGTGCATGCCTACTTTCACTTGTGAAAAGGCAAAGTCAAAGGCATCTTTGCTTACCGCTATGAGCGCTTTGTCCTCTGCTGAAATTTCACCCACGCCGTAAGTCCGTGCGCTGTCGCCAAAAAACCCGCCCAAATTTGCCCCCAAATCTACCTTAACTATGTCGCCCTCTTTTAGCGTGTAGTCATGCGGAATGCCGTGAATGACAACTTCGTTTACGCTGATGCAAGCGGCGTTTGGAAAGCCATAAAGCCCTTTAAAAGCGGGCTTTGCGCCGGCTTCTACTATCATCTTTTCGCTAACTTTGTCTATCTCTAACAAATTTACGCCCGGCTTTATAAAGCCCTCCAAAAAGTCTAGCACACGCGCGACCACTTGGTTCGCCGCTTTTATCTTCTCTATCTCTTTTGGTTGATATATGTTTATAGCCATATTTTTCCTTTATGTTTAATTTTTCGAATTTGCAAAATCTTCTTCCGATTGGGTAAAAAGCTCCGCTTTTTTGTAGTCCCGCCACCACTTTTTTTCGCTAAAGCTCAAAGAAAGTGGTGGCGGGAAGGTGGACGGGGGCAAGCCCCTGCGACCCCATTTTTGAAAACGGAAAACGAAGTTCGGAAAACGGAATTTGTCAAAATTTGCTTTTGGCTAAATTTATAAATTCTCGCTAATAGAAAATTTCCGCATTCTAAAACGGGGTCGCAGGGGCGGTAGCCCCC
>DCIZ01000149.1:9666-13498 GCA_002317305.1 Campylobacter sp. UBA1713 | reverse complement strand
CGAAAAAGAAAACGGCGGCGAGACTTAAAAAGAGTCAGCTTTTTACATACAGATTTCGGAATTTAAAAATTTGCTTTTAACTAAATTTGGCGATTCTGCTCGCTCAAAAGGCATGAGATTCTTCGCTGTTTCATAACAAATTTAGTTTTTGTATAAAAACGCGCCCTTTACCGCACCGCTGTTTATAAACGCCCTCGCCTGCTCTTGTGTGTCAAAAATGGCAAAGACGCGATAGATGCCGTTTTTGTATTTTTTAACGATGCTTCTGTGGCTAGCAACTGCTGCGCTTTGTTGCAAATTTTTCGCGCTTTGGAGGTTGTCAAAGTAGCCCACTTGGACATGAAATTCACTCTTTTCGCTAGCTTCTGTCGCCGCTGGCACCGCGACTGGCGGATTTTCTTCGCTTCTAGTAACAGGCGTTACACGGCGTGCTTTTATGGTGTCGCCCGAATTTACTGAACTCGCCGTGCTTTCAGCCGAATTTTTCAAAACCAAATTTGAGTCTATGGCTTTTGAGACACTTTTGCTTGGGCTTGAATTTACCATCACTTTTTCATCGCTCTTTTTTCGGACTATGACGGGCTGGGCGTTTTTTGCTTTGCTAGAGTAAAAGCCCACCACGCGAAGTTTTACACGTGCCGTGCCGTGCTTGTGCATGTCTATCTCTATGCCAGCGGCTTTTGAGAGGTCTATGACTCGCCCGTTTACAAAAGGTCCTCGGTCGTTGATTCTCACTTCGACTTTTTTGCCGTTTTCTAAATTTGTAACCTCCACAAGCGTGTTCATCGGCATGGTTTTGTGCGCGGCGGTAAATTCGTTCATGTCGTAGCGCTCGCCGTTGCTCGTGAGCCTGTCGTGAAAGTCCGGTCCATACCAGCTGGCGATGCCGACTTCGGTTTGTCCTTTTATGACGCTTTGTGGCTGGTAAGTGTGCCCGCCGACTGTGTAAGTTCGCATGGTCGCTCTATACATAGCATCTGTGTCTACTACCTTTGAGCCGCAGCCCACAAGAAACATCGCGGTGGCTAGAAAAATGTAAAATTTAAAATATCGCATCTCAATGTCCTTTCTTTTAGGGCATCTCTAAAAACCATTTAAACGAAAGTTAGTGGCTCGCTTTTTTAGAGAGTTTTTGCGCTTTTTTGCCTTAAAACTCGTCAAATACGTTGAGTATTATCCTCGTTTTAAAACAAAAAAATCACTAAAAACATTTCTAAAAACCGAGCCAAACTGCTTTTTAGAGATGCCCTTTATTTTAAACTAATTCGGCTTAATAATTTATTTAAAAGCTTAATTTTGTTAGAATTGACAAAATTTTATTAACGAAGTGAAATAAGGGGTCGCAGGGGCGAAAGCCCCCGTCCTCCCGCCTCCGCCACGCCTACCTTTGAGCTGAAAGCGAAAAGGTAGGCGTGGCGGAGGCTAAAAAAAGCAAACACAATTTTCAAATTTAAGGCAAAAGATGAACGAAATTCGAAATTTTAGCATTATCGCGCACATTGACCACGGAAAAAGCACGCTAGCAGACAGGCTAATTAGCGAGTGTGGCGCCGTTAGCGAGCGTGAGATGAGCGCACAAGTGATGGACACGATGGACATAGAAAAAGAGCGTGGCATCACCATCAAAGCCCAAAGTGTGCGACTATCTTACAAAAACTACACGCTGAATCTCATTGACACTCCAGGACACGTCGACTTTAGCTACGAGGTCTCTAGAAGTCTAGCTAGTTGCGAAGGCGCGCTTTTGGTAGTAGACGCTAGCCAGGGCGTGGAGGCACAAACCATCGCAAATGTTTACATTGCGCTGGACAACAACCTTGAGATAATCCCCGTCATAAACAAAATAGACCTGCCATCAGCTGACATTTTGCGTGTAAAAAACGAGATAGAACACGTCATAGGGCTTGACTGCAGCGAGGCGGTTTGCGTTAGCGCAAAAACAGGCGAAGGCATCACGACGCTACTAGACGCCATAGTTAGCAAAATTCCCGCACCAAAAACAGACGAGACAAAACCACTAAAAGCGCTCATTTACGACAGCTGGTTTGACAACTACCTAGGCGCGTTGGCACTTGTTAGAGTTTATGACGGCAGTGTAAAAGTGGGCGATGAAATTTTTGTCATGGGCACGGGCAAAAAACACGAAGTTTTAAATTTGATGTATCCGCATCCTTTGAGTCCAGTCAAAACCAGCCAAATAAAAAGCGGCGAGATAGGCATCGTTGTTTTGGGGCTAAAAACTGTCAGCGACGTGCAAGTGGGCGACACCATCACACTTTTTGCAAACAAAGCCATCACGCCAGTCGGCGGTTTTGAGCGCGCAAAGCCTTTTGTTTTTGCTGGAATCTACCCCATAGACACCGACCGCTTTGAGGAGCTTCGAGACGCGCTAGACAAACTCCGCCTAAACGACAGCGCCATTAGCTACGAGCCAGAGACTTCAGCAGCGCTTGGGTTTGGGTTTCGTGTGGGATTTTTGGGACTTTTACACATGGAAGTGGTAAAAGAGCGGCTTGAGCGTGAATTTAACCTAGACCTCATCGCCACAGCACCGAGCGTAACCTACGAAGTAAATTTGACTGACGGCACAAAAACTAGCGTAACGAATCCGAGCGAACTACCGCCCGTAAACAAAATAGACGAAATTTTAGAGCCTTATGTAAAAGCGACAGTCATCGTCCCAAGCGAATTTTTAGGCAACATCATAACGCTTTTAAACAACCGCCGAGGCGTGCAAAAAAAGATGGACTACATCACGCCAGAACGTGTTTTGCTAGAGTATGAGATGCCGCTAAACGAGATCGTCATGGACTTTTACGACAAGCTAAAAAGTGCGACAAAAGGCTACGCTAGCTTTGACTACGAGCCGTGCGGGACGCGTGTGGGCGAGCTTGTGAAACTAGACATAAAAGTAGCAGGCGAAGCAGTAGATGCGCTAAGCATCATCGTCCCGTCCGTAAAGGCAGAGAGTCGCGGTAGAGAGCTAGTAAAAGCGATGAAAGAGATAGTCCCAAGGCAGCTTTTTGAAGTGGCGATCCAAGCTAGCATCGGCAGCAAGATCATCGCTCGTGAAACGGTGAAGTCGATGGGCAAAAACGTAACGGCAAAGTGCTACGGCGGCGACATCACACGAAAACGCAAACTACTCGAAAAACAGAAAGAAGGCAAAAAACGCATGAAAGCCATAGGAAAGGTAAATTTGCCTAGCGAAGCGTTTTTAAGCGTGCTGAAGATAGACTAAATACCAAATCATCGGTGGATAAACCCTCATAATGACGGCGGTCTGTTTTTGCTTTTTTTAAACCGGCAAATTTCCGCATTCCGTTTTCAGTTTTCCGCACTCCGCATTCGTATGAAAGAGAACTCATGAAACATGTTTTTTTATTTTTTTTAACTGCTGTTTTTGGCATCTTTGCGGGCACGGCGTGGCACTTTTTTGGCGACTTTTTTACACCAAAAAAGCCCGCTGACATTAGCTGCGACATAACGCAAAAAAGCTGCACCAAAAACGGCGTAACTTTTGAATTTGCCACGCGTCCAGTTGAGGCGATGAGACCGCTAATCTTACGGCTGTCAAACCTAAATGCGCACAACGCCAGTGTAAAAATTTACGGGCTAAACATGAACATGGGCGTCGTGGAGAGCACGCTTGTCAAAAATGGCGAAGTTTTTGAGACAAAAGTAGTGTTAAGCACATGCACGCAAAAAGAGATGATATATAGAATCGAGCTTTTTAACGCTGGTAAGCCACTGGGCATCACCGCCGACTTTGTGCTAAAAAACTAAAGGGCATCTCTAAAAACTAGTTTGGCTCGATTTTGTGGAGTGTTTT
>DCIZ01000149.1:6254-9555 GCA_002317305.1 Campylobacter sp. UBA1713 | reverse complement strand
GCCACTCAAATTTAGTTAAGTAGTTTTTAGAGGTGCCCTTAATTAAAACACAACTTAAAATAAGGAGAAAAAAATGAAGATTGTTTGTTTGGACGCTTCTACACTCGGAAGCGATGCAAATTTGAGTGGATTTGAGAGATTCGGCGAGTTTGTCAAATTTGACAAGACCAGCAAGGAGCAGACGCTAGAACGCCTAAACGGCGCTGACGTGGTGCTAACCAACAAAGTCCTCATCACACGAGAAGTGATGCAAAACTCATCTTTAAAACTCATCTGCGTAACTGCCACAGGCACAAACAACGTAGACTTAGTCGCCGCAAAGGAGCTAGGCATCGAGGTCAAAAATGTCGCGGGCTACTCTACAAACAGCGTCGCACAGCAAGCCTTTGCAAATATCTTAAATTTGCGTAACCACGTCGCCTACTATGACGACTACTGCAAAAAGAGCAGCGGCTGGGCGAGTAGCGAAATTTTTGTCCATCTTGACAAACCCATCTTTGAGCTAAGTGGCGCAAAATTTGGCGTGGTCGGACTGGGCGAGATAGGGCGAAGTGTGGCACGCATAGCTGCTGCTTTTGGCGCGGACGTTTGCTACTACTCTACAAGCGGCAAAAACGCAAACAGCGAATTTAGGCGTGTGGAGTTTGACGAGCTACTAAAAAGCGACATCATCACCATTCACGCACCGCTAAACGACCAAACTCGCGGACTTTTTGACGCAAAAGCCATAGCTTTGTTAAAAGACGGCGCACTGCTAGCAAATTTTGGACGCGGCGGAATCGTAGACGAAGTAGCAGTGGCAAAAGCCGTAGACGAGCGTGAAATTTACTTTACGACAGATGTTTTGGAGTGCGAGCCGATGAAAAAAGACCACCCGTTTTTGAGCGTAAAACACAAAGAGCGAATTTGTGTAACGCCGCACATTGGGTGGGCGAGTTTTGAGGCACGAAAAAAGCTAGTGGCGCTCACGGAGCAAAACATAGAGCAGTTTTTAAGGAAAGATCTTGAGACTAAATAAATTTATCTCTCACAATACAAAATACTCACGCCGTGAAGCTGACTTGCTCATAAAAGAGGGAAAAGTCAGCCTAAACGGGCGTGTGGTGAGTGAGTTAGCGACAGAAGTGAGCGAAAGCGAGGAAAAAGTGCGTGTAAATGGACGCAAAGTTTTGTTAAAAACCGAATTTTGCGCCATAGTTTATCATAAACCAAAAGGTGAGCTCGTTACAAAAAGAGACGACAGAGGACGCAAAACCATCTACCACTCACTGCCTTCACGCTTTCGCTCCTTTAACAGTGTGGGGCGGCTTGACTTTGCTAGCGAAGGACTGCTACTGCTAACAGACGCGCCAGCTATAGCCCAAGCGCTAGAAAAGAGTGACATAGAGCGAGAATACTACGTAAAAGTCAAAGGCGAAGTGGGTGAAAACGTCATGCAAGCGATGCGAGAAGGGTTTTTTGCTAGCGATGCATCTCGCGGCGGGCACGCCAAAAGCGAGATAAAATCGATGGAGTTTAAGCCATTTTTGGACTTTCGTGTGGTGAGTGCTAGCGGCGGCTACACGAGACTTCGCGTGGTCATTAGCGAAGGGCAAAACCGCGAACTTCGTAGGTTTTTTGGCTGCTTTGAGCTAGACGTGGTGGAGCTAAAACGTGTGGCTTTTGGGCGAATGAGCTTAGACACTTTGGGCGAAGGAAAGTGGCGGTATTTTACCAGAAGTGAGTATGACGACTTGCGTGATTTTTTGAAGAAAAGCGGTGTTCGGTGGTGATTTTGGAGTGCGGAAATTTGTAAATTTGCTTTTGGCTAAATTTATAAATTTGACATTTTCCGTTCCCCGCCTGCCAAAAATCAAAAAAAAGGAAAAAAATGCAAAACATGATGAAAAACTTAATGAACGAGCGGTTTAGTTGCCGCAAATTTACGTCAAAAAAATTTAGCGACACGCTCATTAGTGAAATTTTAGAAGTCGCTAGACTTAGCCCATCTTCGCTCGGACTCGAGCCGTGGAAATTAGTGGCAGTCAAAAGCCAAAATGAGCTAAAAAAACTAGCACAAATTTGCAACGCCCAAACACATGTCGAGGCGTGCTCGCATGCGGTGGTGGTAGTCGCTAGAACTGACCTTACCACAAAAGATGCTTTCATGCAAAAAAACATCGCACGAAAAGGCGAGTGGCTAAAAAGCTGGTGCGAGGCAAAATTCTCAAAAATGAACACAAACGAGCTAAAAACCTACGCGCTTTGCCAGTGCTACATGTTTGTCGCAAATTTGGTAAATGTGGCAAAAAGCTTTGGCGTAGACAGCTGCATCATCGGCGGTTTTGACGAAAAAAGGCTCTTTGAGTGGCTTGGGGCGAGCGAAAATTTTGTGCCCGCACTAGTCGTGGCATTAGGCGAAAGCGAGGAGCGAGGCGGTGAAAAAGTGCGCTTTTGTCTAAACGAACTGGTCGAATGGCGATGAAAAGTAAGACGGTTGATTTTGGCAAATACTCTTCTGTGAAGATCGGCGGCGTTGTTGAGGTGAGCGTGCTAGAGAGTGCGGCGGAGGTGCGGGCGTTTGAGGGCGTTTTGGTCGGCGGTGCAAACAACATGCTTTTAGGTGAGCGTTTGCCACCACTTGCGTTTTTGGGCGATGCGTTTAAGGGCGTGGAATTTAGGGGCGACTCAAAGTTCGTTTGCGTGGGTGCTAGGACAAACTCGGCGGTGCTTTTTAAATTTGCAAAAGAGCACGGAGTGGGCGGTTTTGAATTTATGAAAAAGATCCCCGGCACGCTGGGCGGCATGCTAAAGATGAACGCGGGCGTGAAAGGATTTGACATCTCGAAAATCGTGCAAAGCGTGCGGACGAGTGAGGGCGAATTTGACGTGAGCGAGTGCGGTTTTGGCTACCGAAAAAGCGCTTTTAAGGGCGTGGTTTTGGAGGCGTGTTTAGCGGGAAGTGCGGCGTGGAGCGTGGAGCTAGAAAATGCGCTTAGCTATGTGCGGAGCAACCAGCCGCGTGGCGCTAGCTTTGGGAGCTGTTTTAAGAATCCTACTGGTGAGAGTGCGGGGCGGCTTTTGGAGAGTGTGGGGCTTCGTGGTTTTAGGCGTGGCGGGTGCGAATTTAGCGCTATGCATGCGAATTTTTTGATAAACACGGGCGGTGGCAAATTTGAAGATGCCTTGTGGCTCATAAACGAGGCAAAACGAAGGGTTTTTGAGACGTGCGGCGTGGAGCTCGAGAGAGAAGTGGTGGTGCTGGGCGAGTGAGAGGCGGGAAAATCGCACAAAAGTTATATTTAAAGGGCATCTCTAAAAA
>DCIZ01000149.1:4803-6050 GCA_002317305.1 Campylobacter sp. UBA1713 | reverse complement strand
GATGTTTCTAGTAAAGCAAGCCACCAAATTTATTTAAATGGTTTTTTAGAGGTGCCCTAAAGGATTTTTAACTATTTTTAAAGTTTTTTAGCTATAATTCGCTCACGAAAAAACCTTAAAGGTTTATGGCTCTGGACGATTTTTGTATCAGAAATGTTTTAAATATTTGACAAAAAGCGTCTCAGTAGCCTTTTTGTCAAATTTCATCAAGCTTTTAAACTACTTAAATTCAACACTATCAAATCTTATGTTTTTTTTCAAAAAATAAAATATATAGGAGAAAAATAATGCAACAAAAACCAAAACTTATCATAAATGAACAGATTAAGCACTTAAAAAAACTAAACATTACGTTTGAAAACACAACAGAAAATCAAGCAAAAAGCTTTCTTGCTAAACACAGCTACTTGTTTAAATTAAAATCTTTTGCAAAAAATTATCGAAAAGATGCAAATGGATATCAAAATTTAGATTTTGAATATTTGGTCAAATTTAGCTCTCTTGACTCTATATTTAGGTCGCTTGTTTTGGAGCTTTCGCTTGTATGCGAGCACCTCATAAAAACGCAAATTTGTGCTATATCATCAGAGAATTTGCGAGATGATGGCTACGAAACTGTAAGAGAATTTCAAGAAAACATAGATGAAAAAAAGAGGCAAACACTGAAAAATCAAACAGTGTTTACATTGGAGAAATTGTTAAAAAATACAGCAAACATATGCCATTATGGGTTTTTGTTGAGATTGCAAATTTTGGTGAGCTTATTAGGTTTTATGAATTTTACATAAACAAATTTAACATGCAGGACGATTGTTATTATCTTTTCAAATATGTAAAACGACTGCGAAATGCAGCTGCTCACAACAACTGCTTACTTGCAAATTTTACACGTGTTGTTGGTGCTTACACTACTGGAAAAAGCGAGCTAAAAAACACACTACGAAAATATCAAATTTTTCAATGTAGCAAAAGAAGAGAAAAACACAATCAAGATAAGATTTTGCAAATTCCTATAATTCATGATTTTTTGTGCTTGGCTTTTGTCTTTTGGTCTATTTGCAAAGATGATGGGTTAAAAAATTCGGCGAGAGAGAAAATTTTAAATTTTTTCCAAAAATGGGAATATGAGCCAAATTTTTTCAAAGAAGAGACAATGATAGTTAAAAACTATGAATTTCTTAAAGAAAAAACACAAAAAATATTGGAAATAAACAATTTTATCTAGGGCATCTCTAAAAACCAGTTTG
>DCIZ01000149.1:0-4717 GCA_002317305.1 Campylobacter sp. UBA1713 | reverse complement strand
CTGTCGTATTTGACGAATTTTAAGGTAAAAATATTCAAAAACAAACAAAAAAGCAAGCCACTAACTTCTGTTAAATGGTTTTTTAGAGGTGCCCTCTAGACTATATAGATGTCAAAAAATTATAAGCGGAGCAAAAAAAATGCTCCTAAATTCACAAAATTATAACCAAAAAACAAACAAAAAGCAAATTTAAACCCATGTCCACACGACAAATTTAAATTTCATTGTCTTTTCAGCTAAAAAGAGTATAATCAAGCCAAATCAAAAGGAAAGGTCAAAAAGACAATGCGAGTTATAAAACGAAACGGACGGACAGAGGAGCTAGATGTATCAAAGATCAAAAAATACACAAAAGACGCAGTCGAAGGGCTAGAAAACGTCAGTTTGAGTGAGCTTGAGCTAGATGCGAAATTTCAGTTTAGAGATCTCATCACAACAGAAGAGATTCAGCAAACGCTCATAAAAACGGCAGTCGAAAAGATAGACATAGATAGACCCAACTGGACTTTTGTCGCCGCACGACTTTTTTTGTATGATCTCTACCACAAAGTTAGCGGTTTTACAGGCTACGAGCACCTAAAAGACTACTTTGAACGTGGCGAAAAAGAGGGGCGAATTTTTCTCGGACTAAAAGATCTCTACGACCTAGACGACCTAAATGGCTACATCGCACCAGAACGCGACTTGCAGTTTACATATCTTGGCATAAAAACACTCTACGACCGCTATCTCATAAAAAACAAAGATTTGCGTCCCATAGAGCTTCCACAGCATATGTTTATGGCTATCGCTATGTTTTTGGCACAGCGTGAAAACGACCGCCAAACGTGGGCAAAAAAATTTTATGACCTCATTAGCAAATTTGAAGTGATGCTAGCCACGCCTACACTTAGTAACGCCCGCACCACTAGACATCAGCTTTCTAGCTGCTACGTCGGTAGCACGCCGGACAACATAGAAGGCATCTTTGACTCATACAAAGAGATGAGTTTGCTTTCCAAATTTGGCGGTGGCATCGGCTGGGACTGGAACGCTGTGCGTTCAACGGGCGGTAGCATAGATGGGCACAAAAACGCCGCGGGCGGAATCATTCCCTTTTTAAAGATAGCAAACGACATCGCTGTCGCTGTAGACCAGCTAGGCACTAGAAAGGGCGCCATTAGCGTCTACGTCGAGCCGTGGCACATGGACGTGCTAGACTTTTTGGACTTGCGTAAAAATTCAGGCGAGGAGCGAAGGCGCGCGCACGAGCTCTTTCCCGCACTTTGGATAAACGACCTTTTCATGAAGCGAGTAGTAGCAAACGACCGCTGGACGCTTTTTGACCCGGCAGAAGTGAGCGAGCTGAGCGACTTGTGGGGCGAGGCGTTTGAGAAGCGTTACGAGGAGTTAGAGAGAGACGAGCACATCTCAAAACAGAAAATTCACGCAAAAGATCTTTGGAAAAAGATTCTCACGAGCTACTTTGAAACGGGCATGCCATTTTTGTGTTTCAAAGATAGCGCCAACAAGTCAAACCCAAATTCACACAAAGGCATGATTCGAAGTTCAAACCTTTGCACAGAGATCTTTCAAAACACGCAGGCGAATCTCTACAAGATAAAAGTCGTTTTTGCAGACGGCAGCGTGGAGCTCTTTTTTGAAGAGGACGAGGTAACGACAGACGCAGGCGTAACCAAACGCGCCAAAAAGCTCACCGCACTTGACAGACTGGACGGACGCGAAATTTTCATAGTCGAAAAAGAGACCGTCGAGGGCAAAACGGCAGTTTGTAACCTCGCTAGCATAAATTTAAGCAAGGTAAATTCAGCCGAAGAGATAAAGCGTGTCGTGCCCATCGCCGTGCGAATGCTAGACAACGTCATAGACCTAAATTTCTATCCGCACGCAAAGGTAAAACACACGAATCTTGCCAGCCGTGCCATCGGGCTAGGCGTTATGGGCGAAGCACAGATGTTAGCAGCCAAACGCATCGTTTGGGGGAGCGAAGCACACTTTGACGAGATAGACCGCGTGATGAGTCATGTGAGCTTTGCTGCCATAAACGCCAGTTGCGACCTCGCTGTCGAAAAGGGCGCTTACCCTGACTTTGTGGGCTCAAAGTGGAGCCAGGGAATTTTCCCCATCGACTGCGCTAGCGAAGCGGCAAAAGCACTCACGTCAGATGCGCTTGCGCTTTTTGAGACAAATTTAGACTGGGAAAGACTACGCAAAAAAGTCGTCAAAAATGGCATGCGAAATGGCTACTTGATGGCTATAGCGCCTACGTCTAGCATCTCCATTTTGGTAGGCACTACACAAGCCATAGAGCCTGTTTATAAACGCAAATGGTTCGAGCACAACCTAAGCGGCATGATCCCGACAGTGGTGCCAGAGTTAAATTTGGAATCGTGGGAATTTTACAAACCTGCTTACGAGATAGACCAAAAGCTACTCATAAAAGCCGGCGCCATTCGCCAAAAGTGGATAGACCAAGGACAAAGCCTAAATGTCTTTGTGAGCCTTGACAAAGCAAGTGGCGGCTACTTAAGCGAAATTTACACGCTTGCGTGGCGACTGGGCTTAAAGTCTACCTACTACCTTCGTAGCGAGAGTGCGGAGTCTTCGCACCTAAATGACAAACCAGTTAGTAGAGAGATAGAGTGCGCGGGGTGTCAGTGAGATGACGTTTTTTTTTGTTTTTTAAACCAGCAAATTCCCGCATTCTGTTTTCCGCATTTTTCTGTTTTCCGCATTCCGTTTTCAGTTTTCCGAAACGGGTCGCATTTCAGTTTTCAGAAACGGGGTCGCAGGGGCGGTAGCCCCCGTCCCCCCGCCTTCGTCCAAACTCTCTTTGAGCTTTAGCGAAAAGAGAGTTTGGACGAAGGCTTAAAAAGCGTTAGCTTTTTTACTCAAATTCATATTTTATAAATTTTTGGTAAAAAAAGCTATCGCTTTTTCACTTCGTTTAAAAGCGGAAGTTGTGGGACTAGAGACGAATGACGGCGTTTGGTTTTGGCTTTTTTAAACCAGCAAATTTCCGCATTCCGCATTCCATATTTACACAAAAAGGAGAATTTTCCATGCGTGGCATGATAATGTTTCTTGTCGCCCTTGCGGCATTTTTAACACTTGTTGGCGTTGTGAAACGCGACTTTTCGCCGTTGTTAAAGTGCGGCGTGCTCGCCTCTCTCGTAGCGTGTGCCGTGCTTTTTGTCGTTAGCCTAAAAAGCGACGAAAGCCAGCAAAATTCAGTCCGTGAGCTCGCCCAGCGTTTTAACAGCGGCGAAATTTTGCGTTGTGGCAAATTTGAAGTGAGCCAAAAAACGTTCAATCTCGAATTTGGCACACAAAGTTTTGTCAGCAAAAACGGCACATTTAACAACGGCAAAGTGGTCTCGTTTAGCGAGTGTGAAGGAGTAAAAAAATGAATGAGAATCTCAAAAAACTAAACATAGAAACGCCCGTTTATCTGTGCGATTTGAGCAAAGTTAGGTCAAATTTAAATTTGCTAAAAAGTGTAGCAAAAAAAAGTGGCGCAAAAATTTTGTGTGCCCTAAAAGGCTTTGCGTTTAGTGGCGCCATGCCGCTGGTTTCTAGCGAGCTTTCGGGTGCAACTTGCAGCGGACTTCACGAGGCGCTTTACGCTAGCGAGTGCGGTTTTAAACAAATTCACGTCTATAGCCCGGCGTTTAAAGAGAGCGAGATGGAGGAGATTCTAAAAGTAGCACACCACGTGGTTTTTAACTCTGTTTCACAGCTTTTGCTTTTCAAAGAGCGGGCGCTAAAAGCAGGCGTAAGCGTGGGGCTACGAGTGAATCCTGAATCTAGTGCCAGTCCAGTCGAGGCTTATGACCCGTGCGGGCGGTTTAGCCGTCTTGGCGTGCGTGAAAGTGCGTTAAAAGAGGCTTTGGGCGAATTTCCAAATTTGCTAAAAGGCGTCGAGGGCTTGCATTTTCATGCACTTTGTGAGGAAGATGCAGAGAGTTTAGAGCGAGTTTTGGAGGCGTTTGAGGCGCGTTTTGGCGAGTTTTTTGGTGGCTTAAAGTGGCTAAATTTTGGCGGCGGGCATCACATAACAAGGGCGGGTTACAACGTGAAACTTTTAGTCAAACTCGTCAAAGATTGGCGTGAAAAATATGGCGTGGAGGTCTTTTTGGAGCCGGGCGAAGCAGTCGGCTGGCAGACGGGCGACTTGGTCGCAAGGGTGCTAGACATCGTGAAAAACGAGCGACAAATTTGCATCATAGACGCATCTCCTGAGTGCCACATGCCAGACACCGTGCTCATGCCATACCGCCCACGCATAAAAGGCGAAGTGGCGATGATGGACTTTGAGAGAGCGAAATTTTGCTACCTGTTTGGTGGGGCGACTTGTCTAGCAGGCGACGTGTGCGGTGTGGCGGCGGGCTTTGAGGAGTATTTTTTTGAGCGTGAAATTTGTGTGGGCGACTTGGTCGTTTTTGAAGACCAAATTCACTACTCTGTCGTAAAAAACACCACTTTTAACGGCGTTGCTTTGCCGCATTTGGCGGTTTTGGACGAGGACGGCACGCTTCGTTACATAAAAAAATTTGGCTACGAGGAGTTTAGACGGAGGAACTAAATACGGAAAACGTAATGCGGAAATTGGCGATTATACAGAATCGTCAAAACAACGCCGTCATTCTGAGGGAGCGTTTAGCGACCGAAGAATCCCCCGCCTTTTGAGCAGGTAAAAAAGTCAAAACAAGCGAAG
>DCIZ01000134.1 GCA_002317305.1 Campylobacter sp. UBA1713 | reverse complement strand
TTAAAATTCGTCAAATACGACAGTATTTTACTCATTTTAAGAAAAAAATCTCCTAAAAACACTCTTCGAAATCAAGCCAAACTGGTTTTTAGAGATGCCCTTAAAAATGCCCAAAATTTTAAATTTGCACGACAAATTTATCTTTGTCGCTTTTTGGGACGGTTTTTACGACCGGAATAGCAACCACGCGCCACCTCTCTACGCGGTTTAAAAAAGCTATCTCTATCGTGTCGCCCACTTTTACATCTTTGCTAGGTTTTGCCACAACGCCGTTTACAGAGACAACGCCGCTTTTGCACATATCTTCGCTAATGGCACGTCTTTTTGTTATGTTTACTGAATTTAAAAATTTGTCTACTCTCATCTTTTAACTTTCGAAAGGAAGTTTGCGGAAAATGTTAGAAATGTCGATTCTTCGGGGGCTTTAACCCCCTTGAAAGCAACAGGCGTAAATTTGCTTTTTGCTACATTTTACGTCATTTGCTCTTTTTTGTGCTCTTTTTCGCTGGTGCTGGCTCAGCGACTGGTGCTTTTTCTACAACTGGCTCAACGACCGCACTGACTGCGTCTTTTAACGCTTTGCCGACTTTGAATTTTACCACTTTTCGTGCGGGAACTTTTATGGTAGCGCCAGTTGCTGGAACTCTCGCTTCACGAGCTGCGCGCTCTGCTGTGCTAAATGAACCAAAACCTAAAAACGAAACGCTGTCATCTTTTGCGAGCGCCTCTTTAATGGTCTCAAAAACCGCATCTACTACTTCGTCTACAACTTTTTTTGTAGAACCTGTCTTCTCAGCAACTACGCCGATGAACTCTGACTTTGTCATGTCTAACTCCTTAAAAAATTTAATAACAAAAATAAAACGCCCGATTCTAGCGAAATTTTGCGATAAAATCAAGGCTTAAAGGCAAATTTGCAAATAAAAGTTTAAATTTAGTTTATTGTTGCTATTATTAGCAAAGATAAAACAATATATAAGGGTAGATAATGTCAAATTTGGTTATAGTAGAATCACCAGCAAAAGCAAAGACCATAGGCTCATTTTTGGGCTCAGACTACACTGTCATCGCAAGTGTGGGGCACATTAGAGATTTGCCAGAAGGTGAATTTGGCATCGAGATAGAAGAAGGCAAATTTACACCAAAATACAAAATCAGCAAAGGGCACTCAAATGTCGTAAAACAGATAAAAGACGCCGCAAAAAACGCAAAACACATCTATCTAGCAACAGACGAAGACCGAGAGGGCGAAGCCATAGCTTTTCACATAGCGACCGCCATAGGAAAAGACCCGTTAAGCTTGCCACGCATAGTCTTTCACGAGATAACAAAAAGTGCCATCTTTGGTGCGCTAAAAAACCCACGCCAGCTAGACATGCAAAGTGTAAATGCGCAGCAAGCCAGACGCCTACTAGACCGCATCGTTGGTTACAAACTTAGCCCGCTTTTAAGCACAAAAATTCAGCGTGGGCTGAGTGCGGGGCGAGTCCAAAGTGCCGCTTTAAAGATCATAGTAGACAGAGAGCGTGAAATTCGCGCTTTTGTGCCACAAAGCTACTTTGTCATAGAGAGTGTTTTTTGCACGGATTTGCCAGCAGAGCTACTAAATTTCGAAGGGCAGAAGATAGAAAAACTCACCATAACGCATCCAGAGCGAGCAAATTTGATAGTAGCGCGTTTGCAAAGTGCGAAATTTGTGGTAAGTGGCGTAGAAAACAAAGAGCGAAAGACAAATCCGCAGCCGCCTTTTATGACCTCTAGCTTGCAGCAAAGTGCGTCAAATAGGCTAGGTTTTAACCCAAAAAAGACGATGAAGCTAGCACAAGAGCTTTACGAAGGTGTCCAAACGCACGAAGGTTTCACAGGCGCCATTACCTACATGCGAACAGACAGCCTAAACATAGCTAGCGAGGCGCTTTCAAAGGCGCGTGAGCTCATAGAAAAAACCTTTGGTGTGGCGTATTTGCCAAGCAGCCCAAACGTTTATGCGACAAAGTCAAAAGGGGCGCAAGAGGCACACGAGGCGATTCGCCCGACAAATTTAAGTTTCACGCCAGAGCTTGCGAAAAAATTTCTCAGTCGTGACCTTGCACGGCTTTATGAGCTCATTTGGACACGTTTTGTAGCTTCTCAAATGAGTCCGAGTTTGGCAAATTTGCAAAGCGTTTTTGTTGAGGCTACTTGTGCGGACGGGGCAAAAAGCGAACTTCGAATTTGTGGAAAACAGGTGCTTTTTGACGGCTTTTACAAAGTTTATGGCGATATGGACAAAGATGTAAATTTGCCGCCTTTGCATGTGGGCGAGGCGCTTTTATTACAAGATATAAAAGCGGTGCAAAAGACGACTGAACCGCCAGCACGTTACAGCGAGGCGGGGCTAGTAAAAAAGCTAGAAAATTTAGGCATCGGGCGACCTTCTACATACGCACCGACTATCTCTTTGCTAGAGAGTAGAGACTACGTAAAGAGCGAAAAAAAGGTGCTCATTCCGCAGGAGATTAGCTTTAAGATGATAGAGCTTTTAGAGCGGCATTTTAGCGACATAGTCGATAGTGAATTTACTTCAAAGATGGAGGAGCGTTTGGACGCGGTGGCGGAGGCGAGTGAGGACTGGCAGGCGCTTTTGGGCGAGTTTTACGACCCGTTCATGAAGAAAATTAGCGAAGGCAAACAAAACATAAAGAGCATGAAAACCTTTGAACTTACGGGCGAAACGTGTCCAGAGTGCGGCGGAAATTTGGCTAGAAAAAGTGGGCGGTATGGCGAATTTGTGGCATGCGAAAACTACCCAAAATGCAAATTTGTAAAGCGCGATGTAGTAGGTGATGGTGCGGGCGATGGTGCGGCTGGCGTGGGCGAAAAAGCAGTGCCTGTAAAGACTGGCGAGGCGTGTCCATCGTGCGGCGGCGACTTGGTCGAGCGAGTGGGGCGGTTTGGTAAATTTGTTGCGTGTGGCAACTATCCAAAGTGTAAATTTGTGCTAAAAAATGTGGCAAAACAGCCAGCCGAGAAGGTGGGGCGAAGTTGTCCGTCTTGTGGCAAAGACCTCGTTAAGCGTGTTGGCAGGCGTGGCGAATTTGTGGCGTGTAGCGGTTTTCCGAAGTGTCGCTTTTTGGAAAATGTAGAAAATGAGATGGATAACGGATAACAGAGAACGGAGTGCGGAAAACGGAAAACGGAAAACGGAAAACGGATTTTGCGATTCTCTTGAATCGACAAACCAACGTCGTCATTCTGAGGGAGGCTTTGCCGACCGAAGAATCCCCTGAAATTTGAGGGAGCAGAATCTACAAATTTGCAAAAAAAAGCAAAT
>DCIZ01000016.1:3190-10455 GCA_002317305.1 Campylobacter sp. UBA1713 | reverse complement strand
CTATAAAAAAAGCGTTAGCTTTTTTGTTCATAAAACAGAAAACGGAATTTGTGAAAATTTACTTTTTCGTGAATTTGGTTTTTTACCGCATTTAAAAACACATAAATTTAAAAAAACAAAAAAAAGAGAGAAAAATGAGAGACTTTTTACTACTAAAAATCGTTATCGCAGTTGTTTTGGGCACGCTTTTTGGCGTTCTCATTCGTGCTTTTGACCTTGCCGTTTTGCTTCAGGTAGCGCTTTCTACAAAGCACATTTTAGGCGGCATCATCTTTTTCGCCGTTCCGCTTGTCATCATCGCTTTCGTAACGCCTGCTGTCGTCTCGGCGGGCAAAAACGCAGGGTCTATGACTTTTAGCGCGCTTGCCATCGCCTACATCTCTTCGCTAGGCGCAGCACTTTTGGCGATGGTCGCTGGCTACATAATAGTCCCAAATTTAAACATAAACACAAATTTTGCTGACCTCGTAAAGCTACCCGAACTCATCTTTAAGCTAGACATCGAGCCTATGTTTTCAGTCATCTCTTCGCTGCTTTTCTCCATCTGTTTTGGGCTAGCGGTGCTCTACACAAAGTCGCGCACGCTAGAGGCGCTTTTTGACGAGAGTTGTAACGTAATGCTTGCCATTTTGCAAAAATTCATCATTCCCATCTTGCCGTTTTTTATACTCACCACGTTTGTCGAGCTGAGCTACACAGGGCTCATCACCGACCAGCTGCCGACACTTTTTAAGATGGTCATCATCGTGCTTGTCGGGCACATCATTTGGCTTTGTGTGCTTTACGCCATCGGCGCGCTTGTGAGCGGCAAAAGTCCGTTTAGAGTCCTAAAACACTACGCACCAGCATACCTAACGGCTGTCGGCACAATGAGCTCAGCGGCGACTCTGCCAGTGGCGCTTAGCTGTGCTAGCAAAAGCGATGCACTCTCGCCAGAGATAGTCAAATTTGCCATTCCGCTTGGGGCTACCATTCACCTTTGTGGCTCGGTTTTGACAGAGACTTTTTTTGTGATGGGCATTAGCTACATTCTCACAGGCGCTGTCCCGTCGCTTTCTGTGATGATTCCTTTCGTGGTGCTTTTAGGCGTTTTTGCTGTGGGCGCGCCTGGTGTGCCAGGCGGCACCGTGATGGCGAGTGTGGGCATCATCGTCTCGGTTTTGGGCTTTGATGCGACTGCAGTCGGGCTCGTGATGGCGATCTTTGCCGTGCAAGATAGCTTCGGGACGGCGTGCAATGTAACAGGAGACGGCGCACTTGCTATGATGCTAGAAGGGATTTATGGCAAAAAAGAGAAGTCATGTTAGATGAAAAAACGCTAAAAATTTTAAGCCGCTATGTTTGGTTTGGCGACAAAGAGGAGCTGGTGAAAAACGAGCCTTTTAAGGTTGTCGCCTACGCCATGCGGTATGCTGACTTAGACGTCTACCCGCTACTATACTCTTTGGGCGAGGAGAATTTGCGTGAGACTTTGAGGGTGGCACTTCCTGGCTGGTTTGACAAAAAAAGCTGGAATTTTTGGTGCATAGTTTTGGGGGTTAAATTTGAATTTCCAAAAAGGAGCGTAAGGTGAGGTATGAAATTTTGCCGTTATCTCAAAGAGAAATTTACAACAAGCTAGCAGTTTTTACAAAAAACGAATTTGTTTTGTTTGGTGGAACGGCGGTTGCTTTGCAGTTAGGACACAGAGTTTCTGTAGATTTTGACTTTTTTAGGGCTAAAAAGCTAAACGAAAAGCTAAAAAAAGAGATTCTAGCTAAATTTGATGTAGGCGAAATTCTACAAAACGAGCCAAATGCCTTGACGTTTTTAACTGAAAATGATGTCAAAATATCTTGTTTTGGCGATATTGACTTTGTCTCTAAAACTGCTTTTATAAGAGATGATGTTTTGTGCATTGCCTCGCTTGAAAGTTTGCTGGCGACAAAGCTAAAAGCCACTTTTGACCGTGCTGAATGCAAAGACTATAAGGATATTTGCGAACTTTTGCAACATGTAAATTTATGGGCTGGGATAAAACTGATGTGTGATTTTTTCAAAAGCGATGTCTCAAAAAGTCAAATTTTAAAGAATCTCACATATTTTGACGATGGTGATTTGTATAAACTTTCTAAAAAAGAGTGTGATTTTTTGGTAAAAAATGTTTGTGATGTAGAGAAAAAACACAGGAGAGATATATGAGTGTCTCTAAAATAACTTAATGGCACCTCTAAAAAACCACTTAATGAATTTGGGTGGCTTGCTTTTTCGTTTGTTTTTACAAGAAACTTCGGCTAACGCCGAGCGCTTTGCCTGTTTTAGCATGCCAAACAGAGCAAAGTGGCGTTCCTTGAAAAACTATTGTCTTTTTAAATTTACAGCTAAATTTAAATTTGCTTATGAAAAAAAAGTATTTAAGAAAATTTTAAAAATAAAATTTCGAGTATTTGCTTGAATTTTAGTTTAGGTTAAGGGATTTTGCGTATAATTTCGCAATTTGAATGCATTTTACACTTTGCATTCTGACTCTAAAAAAATTTTCAAAGGAAAAGTCATGAAATCTAAATTTGGTGATTTTGGCGGTATGTTTGTCCCAGAAACGCTAGTAAACGCACTTTTGGAGCTAGAAGCGAGCTTTGAACACTACAGAAACGACCCAGCTTTTCAAGCCGAGCTTTCAGAACTTTTGCAAAATTATGCGAATCGTCCCAGCCCACTCTACTATGCAAAAAAGATGAGCGAGGAGCTAAACGCACAAATTTACCTAAAACGAGAAGACCTAAACCACACAGGCTCACACAAGATAAACAACGTCCTAGCACAAGCACTTTTAGCCAAAAAAATGGGCAAAAAACGCCTAATAGCCGAAACGGGCGCAGGACAGCACGGCGTAGCCACAGCGACAGCGGCGGCACTTTTGGGGCTGGAGTGCGTGGTTTTCATGGGTGCTGAAGACTGCATTAGGCAGGCGTTAAATGTCTACCGCATGAAGCTTTTGGGTGCAAAAGTAGTCGAGGCAAAAAGTGGCACACAGACGCTAAAAGACGCCGTAAACGAAGCGCTAAAAGAGTGGTGTTCGCGCATCGAAGATACGCACTACTGTCTAGGCTCAGCCGTAGGACCGCACCCTTTTCCGCTCATCGTCCGTGAGTTTCAAGCCATCATCTCAAAAGAGAGCAAGGCGCAGTTTTTGGCAAAAACGGGCACTTTGCCAGACTTTGTGGTGGCGTGTGTGGGCGGCGGAAGTAACGCCATAGGCTCGTTTTCTGAATTTATAGACACGCCAAGTGTAAAGCTAGTAGGTTGTGAAGCAGGTGGCGAAGGGCTAGAGGCGCGTCATGCGGCGACTTTAAGCAAAGGGCGTGTGGGAATTTTTCACGGCATGAAGAGCTACTTTTGTCAAGACGCTTACGGGCAGATAGCGCCGGTTTACTCCATATCAGCAGGGCTTGACTACCCAGGCGTAGGACCAGAACACGCGGCGCTTTTTGCTAGCGGGCGGGCGACTTACGAGGCGGTAACGGACGACGAGGCGGTGGCGGCTTTTGAGTATCTTTCACGTTGTGAAGGGATCATTCCTGCCATAGAGAGTTCGCACGCGGTGGCGTGGGTGCTAAAAAACCGCGAAATTTTGCGAGGAAAAAGCGTCATCATCACGCTTTCTGGGCGAGGCGACAAGGACTGTGACATGATATGTGCTTACAAGGAGCGAGCATGAAAAAACTGGTAACTTTCATTACGTGTGGATATGTAAATTTGGCAAAAACGGCGAGTGTGGTGCGTGCGATGGACGAAGCGGGCGTGGACGTGGTGGAGCTGGGGATTCCGTTTAGCGACCCGACAGCAGAGGGCGAAACGATTCAGATGGCTAGTTTGGAGGCTTTGAAAAACGGCGTAAATACAGACGAAATTTTTGAGATGGTGGCGGGGTTGGACGTGCGGGCGCGGCTGGTTTTCATGAGTTATGCAAATGTTGTTTTTGGCTACGGCGTGGAGAAATTTGCTAGGCGGTGTAGCGAAGTGGGGGTGAAAAGCGTCATTTTGCCAGATGTGCCGTTTGAGGAAAAGGGCGAATTTGAGGAGGCTTTTGGGCGGTTTGGCGTGAGTTTGGTCTCATTTGTGGCGCCTACTTCAAAAGAGCGTGTAGAAAAGATAGCACGAGCGGCAAAGGGGGAGTTTATCTACCTTGTTTCATCTTTGGGTGTAACGGGCGTGCGAGATTCTTTTTCTAGCGAGCTGGGCAGTTTGGCACGTGAGATAAAGCGTTTTTCAAATTTGCCTGTGTGCGTGGGTTTTGGCGTGGGTTCAGCACAAAGCGCAAAAGAGATGTGTCAAATTTGCGATGGAGTCATAATAGGCTCAAAGATCATAGAGCTCATGCGAGAGAATCCGGGCGACGAGGAGAGAGCGGTGGGTGAGTTTTTACGCGAAGTGCGTGCGGAAAACTGAAAACTGAAAACAGAGTGCGGAGTGCGGAGTTTGCGATTTTACAGAATCGTTAAATCAACGCCGTCATTCGCAAGGGTTGCGTAATGCGACCGAAGAATCCCCTGCCTGGCGAGCGAGTAGAATCTACAAATTTACAAAAAAGCAAATTTTAGAGATTCTACTCCCTAAAATTTCAGGGGGATTCTTCGGTCGCTTTCAGCTCCCTCAGAATGACGGCTTCGCACTACTTTTTTTTGCATTTGTAGAATTGTCAAACTCACGAAAAAGCGAATTTCACAAATTCCGTTTTCTGTTTTCCGCACTCCGTTTTCCGTTACCGCCGTCATTCTGAGGGAAGCGTAGCGACCGAAGAATCCTCCGAAATTTGAGCGAGTAAAAAGCCAAATTCGCAAAAAAGCAAATTTTGACAAATTCCGTATTCCGTTTTCTGAAAGGACAAAAATGCATAAACCCATTTACAAAGAATTTTTAGCAGACCTCAAAACGCCCATCGAGATTTTACGCATCTTAAAGTCAAAAAGCAAAAGCGTCTTTTTGCTAGAGAGTGCGATGCAAAAAAGTAGCGGGCGTTACACATTTTTAGGCTTTGAACCCAAATGGACACTCCGCCTAACAGACGGCGAACTCTACATAAACGACAAAAAAAGCGAAAGCGACCTGTGTAGCGTTGTCCGAAACATCTTAAACGAACACAAAAGCGAAAAAATCCCAGAACTCCCGCCATTTACGGGCGGTTTTGTCGGCTACTTTGGCTTTGATTTTTACGCCCACGTCGAGCCCACGCTAAAACTTCACAAAGAAAACCCGCACAAATTTGACGATTGTGAGCTTTTGTTTTTTGACTGCGTTGTGGCGTTTGACCACTTTTTCCAAAAAATTTACCTCATAAAACAAACAGCCGAAAACGCCGACACGACAACGGCAGAAAGAGAGCTAGATGCACTAGCTAAACTCATCTTTGAAACCGCCACGCCGCCTTTGGAAAATTTGGAAGTTGGAGAATTTTCGTTGCAGTTTGACAAAAACGAATTTGAAACGCTGGTAGAAAAGGCAAAAGAGCACATCTACAAAGGGGACATTTTTCAGATAGTTCTCTCAAATTTACAAAAAGCACCATTTCGTGGCGACATTTTGCAGGCATACAGACGACTAAGAGCGCTTAACCCTAGCCCATATATGTATTTTTACCAAACGCCAAATTTGTCAGTGGCGGGCGCATCGCCAGAGACGCTTGTGAGCCTAAAAGATGGCGTGGTAAAAACCTACCCGCTAGCGGGCACACGCCCACGTGGCAAAGATGCGCGTGAGGATGCGGCGCTAGAAAGTGAGCTTTTGGCAGATGAAAAAGAGCTAAGCGAGCACAACATGCTTGTGGATTTGGGCAGAAATGACCTAGGTAAAATTTGCAAATTTGGGACAGTTGAGGTGGAGGAGTTTCGCCAAATTTTGCGCTACTCGCATGTGATGCACATAGGTTCTGTGGTGCGTGGCGAGGTGGCGAGTGAGTTTGATGCGCTTGATGCGGTGCGAGCCGTTTTGCCTGCTGGCACTTTAAGCGGCGCGCCAAAATTCAAAGCGTGCGAGCTCATAGCCAAATTTGAAAAGGTCAAACGTGGCGTTTATGGCGGCGCGATAGGCTACATAGACCTAACGGGCAACGCTGACTTTGCCATCACGATTCGCACCATTTTTGCCAAAAACGGCGAGCTTTTTGTGCGAAGTGGCGCGGGAGTCGTGGCTGATAGCGTGGGCGAAAAGGAGTTTTTTGAGGTGATAAACAAGGCGCGTGCGTGTGTAAAAGCGGCGAAAAATTAGCAAAAAAGGAAAAAAATGACGATTTTGATAGACAATTACGACAGCTTTTCGCACAATCTTTTCCAGCTTTTTGGCACTCTTGGCGTGAGACTTCGCATCATTAGAAACGATGAGTTAAGTGCTGATGAGGTGCTCTCACTTCGCCCTAAAAGCATCGTCATCTCGCCAGGACCTGGCACGCCAAAGGAGGCAGGGATCTGCATAGAGCTGATTCGAAAAGTGGCTGGTTTGGGCGGTGGTTTTGGCGGTGGTTTTGGCGAAAGTGCGTGTAAAATTTTGGGCGTTTGTTTGGGGCATCAAGCCATAAACGAGGCTTTTGGCGGTGAAGTTGGGCTAGCAAAAAAGCTCATGCACGGCAAGAGTTCGTTTGTGAGGCAGACGGCGAAAACGCCCATTTTTGCGGGGCTTGACGAGAGATTCGAGGTGGCGCGCTACCACTCGCTGGCGGTTACGAGGCTGGCTAGCGGACTGCGTGTAACAAGCGTGAGCGAGGAGGGCGAGGTGATGAGCTTTGAGCACGAGAGTTTGCCAGTTTACGGCGTTCAGTTTCACCCAGAGTCGATTCTTACGCCGCAAGGCAAAACTATCGTGAAAAATTTTTTGATGTTGTAGATTCGGAATGCGGAAAACGGAAAACAGAATTTGTCAAAATTTGCTTTTTCGTGAATTTTAAGATTCTACTCGCTCAAATTTCAGGGGATTCTTCGGTCGCTTTCAGCTCCCTCAGAATGACGGCTTCGCACTGCTTTTTTTGCATTTGTAGAATTGTCAAACTCACGAAAAAGCAAATTTTGACAAATTTCGTTTTCTGTTTTCCGCTCTCCGTTTTCCGTTACCGCCGTCATTCTGAGGGAAGCGTAGCGAACCGAAGAATCCTCCGAAATTTGAGCGAGTAAAAAGCCAAATTCGCAAAAAAGCAAATTTTGACAAATTTCGTTTTCTGTTTTCCGCTCTCCGTTTTCTGAATGCAGGGGCGCTGTCCCCCGCCTGCCCGTCCCGCCGCCGTTTTTCTTTGAGATTTA
>DCIZ01000016.1:1517-3029 GCA_002317305.1 Campylobacter sp. UBA1713 | reverse complement strand
GGGATTCTTCGGTCGGCTACGCCTCCATCAGAATGACGGCGTTGCATTTTCGTTTCGCATTTTTGCGAATTTACGCCTTTACGTCAAATCAACGCCGAGAGAGAAAATTCTCAAAATGCGAAAAAGTTCATGCAACGCCGTCATTCTGATGGAAGCGTAGCGACCGAAGAATCCCCCGCCTGGCAAGGGCGAAGAATCTTTAAAATTTGCTTTTTCGTGAATTTTACGAATTTACTTGCTCAAATTTCGGGGGATTCTTCTGTCGGCTTACGCCTCCCTCAGAATGACGGCGTGAAATTTGCTTTTTTGTAAATTTGACATCTCTGCTTTCATAATAACAAAAAAACAAGGAGAAAAAATGATTCGTGAAGCTATAAAAAAGGTAGTAAACAAAGGCGATCTCTCTTACAGCGAGGCTTATGAAGCGATGGGGCAAATCATGCGTGGTGAGAGTTCAGCGGTGCAAAATGCGGCATTTTTGGCGGCACTTTCTACAAAAAGCACAAAACACGAGACTATCGATGAGATTTTGGGCTGTGCTGCGGCGATGCGAGAGGCGGCTTTGCCTTTTGACAAAACGGGCATCTTTGGCGAAAATCCAAATTTGACTTTTGACAAAAACGGCAAAAATGGTGTAAATTTTACAAACGGCGTGCTTGACATAGTCGGCACTGGCGGAGACGGCAGCAACACCTTTAACATCTCCACCACGTCTGCCTTTGTGCTAGCAAGTGGCGGCGTAAAAGTGGCAAAGCACGGCAACAGAGCAGCAAGCTCAAAGTGTGGAACGGCAGACTGCCTAGAAGCGCTCGGGCTAAATTTAGACCTCTCTCCAAAAGAGAGCCGCGAGTTACTAGCACGCACGGGTTTTTGTTTTCTTTTTGCGCAAAAATACCACCCAGCGATGCGTTTTGTGGGCGGCGTGAGAAAGGAGCTAGGTTTTCGCACGGTTTTTAACATCTTAGGCGTGCTTAGTAACCCCGCGCGTCCTGAATTTATGGTGCTTGGCGTTTATGATGAGAGCCTTGTAAGACCGCTAGCAGAGGTGCTAGTGAGGCTGGGCGTAAAGCGTGGTTTTGTCGTTTTTGGGCGAGACGGGCTAGATGAGTTAAGTCTTTTAGGCGAGACGGCGGTGTGTGAATTTGGGCGTGGCGAGATGAGAGAATTTGTCGTTACGCCTGAAAAATTTGGGCTAAAAAGGTGCACAAAAGCAGAGCTTTTAGGCGGAGACGCGGCGACAAACGCAAACATTTTGCGTGAAATTTTAGCGGGCAAAAGCGGCACAAAGGCAGACGCTGTGGCACTAAACGCAGGAGCGGGCTTTTACATAAGTGGCGTAAGCGAGAGTTTTGAGGCGGGCGTAGGCGTAGCGAGCGAAATTTTAAGGAGCGGGCGGGCGCTTTGCGTGCTAGAGGGCACCTCTAAAAAACCATTTAAGTAAATTTGGTGGCTTGCTTTTTCGTTTGTTTTTCAAGGAACGTTGTTTGCATATTTTTACCTTAAAATTCGTCA